>CANQTJ010000014.1 GCA_947626705.1 uncultured Clostridia bacterium
GATAGAAATGTACTCTATGTGATTTTTGACATCATTGAGTACTTTAAGTACTCTGTTTTTCTATCACGAGATAGTCTTATTTTTATTAAGTATCTAACTTAATAAAAAAAATAAAAGCTCAAATACTTCATTTTGAGCTAATTTAAAATTGGCAATAAAAAATTTTAAAGATTTTCTATTGTCAAAATTTCTTTAAAATGATATACTTTGAGCATATCAAAATTTTATTAAGTTAGATAATTAATAAAAAAATTAAATATGAACAATTGCGAATATTACTTAAATCTTACTATATAAAATAGAACAAAAGTGGACATTATTAATATTTTCACTATTTAGAACATTTTAAAGTCCGCGTCTTTGTTCGTCCGCGAAAAAATGTAAAAAAAGAGGGAAATGTAGTCTGGCCCCACTTCCCTTGAAAGTTGGCCCCACTTCCCTCTTTTTTTTACATTTTTTCTGGCATTTGCATTCCTAATAGTTCTGCACCTTGTTTTAATACTTTTCTCACTGAATATGTTAAATAAATACGTGCATTTTGAAGTTCTTTATCATCAATAATTATTTTATTTTCATTGTAAAAACTGCTATATGCTTTTGATAAATCTATTAAGTATCTTGATAATATTGATGGTTCATTTTTGTCTGTAACTTGTATTAATATATCTTCAAAATTGTATATTAATTTTAGTATTTCTAAAGAATAGTCGTCTAATAAATTGTCTATTTTTATATCTTTAATTTCTGGTATATTTTGTGCTTTTTCTAATACACTTTTTGTTCTTACATAAGTATATTGTATATATGGTCCTGTTTCTCCTTGAAAATTTAATGCCGTATCCCAGTCAAATATTTGGTCTTTTATTGTTGTTGTTGATAGTGTATTAAATATTACGGCTCCTAATCCTACTTTTTTTGCTACTTCTTCTTTATTTTCTAATTGTGCATTTTTGTCTGTTATTATTTCTTTTGCTTTTTCTATTGTTCCATTTATTAAGTCTTCTATTTTCACTACGTTTCCTAATCTTGTTGACATTTTTCCAGTTGGCAAACTTACCATACCATAAGATACATGTTCTAACCCTTGTACATATTTCTTATCTACTAGGTAATTAGCAACTGCAAATATTTGTTTAAAGTGAAGATTTTGTTCATAAGCTACTACATATAAACATTTATCAAAGTTGTATGTTTTAGCTCTATACATAATAGCTGCTAAATCTCTTGTTGCATAAATTGAAGAACCATTTGTTTTTTGTACTAAACATGGTGTGCTTATTCCAAAATTTTCTAAATCAACAATTTTAGCTCCTTCTGATTCTATTAATTTGCCTTTTTTTTCTAGCGTTTTAATGACTTCATCTATTTTATCCGAATAAAATGCTTCTCCATTATAAGAATCAAATTTGACATTTAACATATCATATATTTTATTAAATTCTACCATACTTAAGTCTTTAAATTTATTCCATAAATCTACACAATACTTATCTCCATTTTCTAATAATTTAAAATTCTGTCTGCATCTTTCTAAAACTTTTTCATCTTCTTTGCATAGATTATTTATTCTTACATACATGTCCATCATTTTGTTTATTGGGTCTTCTTCTAAATTATATTCATTCCCCCACATTTTATAGGCTTCTATCATTTTTCCAAATTGTGTTCCATAATCTCCTAAGTGATTTATTCCTATTGTATTATATCCTAAATATTTATATATTTTGTATAATGAATTTCCTATTAAAGTAGTTCTTAAGTGTCCAATGTGAAATGGTTTTGCAATATTTGGAGAAGAGTATTCTACTACTATATTTTTTCCTTTTCCTATATCTGATTTCCCATATTCATCTTTACTAGATATTTCATTTAAAACTTCTTTTGCTAATATTTTTTTATTTATATAGAAATTTAAATATCCTCCTGCAACTTCTATTTTTTCAATATTATCATTCTCTTTTATTTGATTATCTATTTTTTCTTTTAATTCATTTGCTATTACCTGTGGTGCTTTTTTTAGTTCTTTTGCTAATCTAAAACATGGAAATGAATAATCTCCATTTTTTGAGTCTTTTGGTGTTTCTATATAAGTATATAGCTCTTTTTCGCTTATATCTATATTTTTGCTTATTAATTTTGAAATTATTTGTTTAAAGTTTTTCAATTTATATCCTCCATTATAAAAACGTTTTATCTTTTTAAATTAATGATTGTTCTTATAAATTCTTTTATATCTGTTAAATCATTTTCAATTATATCTTTTAACATTTTTTCATCTATTTTTTCATATTCATGTAAAGCTATATTTTTTAATCCTATTATGCGTTTCATTTTTTTACACATTTCTTTTGAAATTAATTTATTATCATATAGTTTTTCAAATGCATCTTTTCTTGTTTGTGGAATTCCTAATCTTCTTACTGTAACTATATACATAGCAACATCAGTTGCCATTTCAGATGCTCTTTGCAAATTTAATATAATTGCATCTAGTCTTCTATTATCTTTTAAATTTTGGGGATTATTTTCATATTCTTCATTTATTCTTTTTATACTTCTTTCAACACCATCATATTTACTTATTAATACTGCTTCATTTTCCATAAATACTTTCTCCTTTTTTTATATTATCTATAATTGCATTTCTGCTTTCATTTAAATCTAAAAATTCTCTATACATATCTAATTTATAAAAATCAAATTTTACTTCATCTTCACAATATAAGATTTTACCATTAACTAATATCTCATATCTAAAAGTTTCTTCAATTTCGTCTAAATTTACTAAATCTATATCTTTTTCTATTTTTTCTTGTAGCATTATTGATAATTCATATAGCATTTTATTTTCTATTTTGTGTTTTGGCTTTATTGCTATATTAATATCACTATTAAAGTTTTGCATACCTCTTGCATAACTTCCAAATAAAATTATTGCTTCACATTCTATTTTTTTTAAAATAAATTTTACTATTAAATTTTCCATACATCTATCATCCTATATTTATTATCTTTTGTTACAATTTTTAATTATTCAAATCAAATATATTTTTGATTTTTAAATATAAATCGTAACAATTATTTAATTTTTATTTTTATTTTTGTTTTTTAATATAATTCCAGCTGTCTTTACACATATCATCTAATGTTTTTTCAGTTTGCCATTCTAATTCTTGCTTTGCTTTATTAGGATTAGCATAACAGATTGCTATATCTCCTGCTCTTCTTGGTGCAATTTTATATGGAACTTCTTTTCCTGTTGCTTTTTCAAATGCTTTTACCATATCTAATACACTATATCCTTTTCCTGTACCTAAGTTATAAATATATAATCCTTGATTTTCTTTTTCTAATTTTTGCAAGGCTTTTATATGTCCTTTAGCTAAATCAACAACATGTATATAATCTCTTACGCCTGTCCCATCTGGAGTATCATAATCATTTCCAAACACTGATAATTCTTTTAAAGTTCCAGCTGCAACTCTTGCTACATAAGGCATTAAATTATTTGGTATTCCTTGTGGTTCTTCTCCTATTAATCCACTTTCATGTGCTCCTACTGGATTAAAATATCTTAATATACATATATCCCATGTATTGTCTGATTTATATAAATCTTTTAATATTTGTTCAATAAATAGTTTAGTTGTTCCATAGGGATTTGTTGTTCCTCCAGTTGGTGTTTCTTCAGTTATTGGCATTTTTTCTGGTTCTCCATATACTGTTGCTGATGAACTAAATATAAATTTCTTTACATTATATTTTTTCATTGTATCTAATAATACTAATGCTCCTGATATATTATTTGTATAATATTCTATTGGTTTTTGTACTGATTCGCCAACAGCCTTAAATCCTGCAAAATTCATAACTGCTTCTATATTATTTTCTTCAAATACTTTTTCTAGTTTTTCTCTATCTAAATAATTCATTTCATAAAATTTAAAATCTTTACCTGTTATTCTTTTTATTGCTTCTAAAGCTTTTGGTGTACTATTTGCAAAGTTATCTATTATAACTATTTCTCTGCCTTCTTTTAATAATTCAACTGCTGTATGACTTCCTATAAATCCAGCTCCTCCTGGTAATAATATCGCCATATTTTTTCCCTCCTTTTTTCTATATTTTTCCATATTGTACATCTGACTAGTAACTATTATGTTATTATTCACAGCTAGTATCTTAATTAAATAAAAAGGTTAAATATATAATATTTTAAATTGAGTTCGACCTGATAAATTATTTTCTTATATATTTATAGTGTGTATATAAATTTGAATATTTAAGTATATAAACGCCTTGAAGAACGGAAATTTCAAATATTATATATTTAACCTTTTTAATAAAACTTTCTAAACTGTAAATTGTAACACTATTATACCAAAACCATATATAATTTTCAATAAAAATTATTGAATTACATAAAAAAATGTGGTATACTACGTCTAACCCATAAACATAATTTTTAGAAAGGTAAAGGTGGCTTATATGCAAAAGACTCGGAATTTGTTTATTCTAAAAGGCAAACCATCAGATGTTGAGATGGTACTTGGTAGCTTACAGTTTAAAGGATTAACAGAACTCGACTCACACAACATAACTAAAGAAGATATTTACAGAGAATTTAAAAATAACAAAAGTGTTGTGTGTTCTAATTGTCCTAAGGAATTTGAACAATCAGCCATAAAAATTAATGTAATTAATTCATTGTATAACACAGAAATATATGACGACTACATTAATTTAATGTCAGGCGGTATTCCTTTAAAATTTTGGGCAATTGCAAATGCCTATAATTGCGATATTGGTGACCATAAATCAAATAGTTCTGGTTTAAATGGAACTTCAAATCCTTATGATTGCCCTTATTGCAGGTACTTCAAATTTTCTAATCAATACTATACAACTTTTGATATCAACAATCGTTCTATATATCAAAGTGATAATTTTGTAGTAATGCCAACTTTAGGAGAATTTATAAAAGGCTATTTGCTTATAATCCCTATTAAACATGCAATGTCAATGGCGGAGCTTTCTTCCGATATACAACAAGAATTTTTATCTGTACTTGAAGATATAATGCAAATTCTTAAACTAACATATCACATAAATGATATTTTAGTTTGGGAAAATGGTACAGGTAATGGCGGTATTGGAAAAGCAAAAAATTCAATTGTGCATTCTCATGTACATGTTGCTCCTAGTAAATTAACAGCTGAAAATATTAATGAAATATCCGGTTTCCAATTGAAAAAAATTCCTTATTCTGATTTACATTTATATGGAAAACATTCATATTTGCTTATTAAAGGAAACAACGATAATGAATGGTTTATAAATGATAATCCATCTTTATATATTCCACGTCAATACATTCGTCAGCTTGTTGCAGATGAATATGGTTTATATGAAGAAGATATTTGGAACTGGAGAATTAATCCATTTCATTATTTAATTACAGCAACTTGCAAGGATATTCAAAATGCTTTAATCAATAATTGGTCTATCCTTCCTGAAAGAATCAAACAAAATACGAAAAGAGTTTTATTAAAAATATCTTAACCTAAAAGATTTATAGGAAATTAGAACTTTCTTATAATATTAAAAATAGTAACATTTATTTTTGATTTAAAATAAATGTTGCTATTTTTTAACAATTAATTACTATTAATGGTACTTCCATCTCATCAGGAGTAAATCCACAATGTGTTGATTTTTTATTTGCCTTTTCTCTAGATGTATAAGTATCTAATTTTATAATTGCATCTTTTATTGCTATTGCTATGTAATTTCCAATAAAATCCTCAATCTTAGGATGTTTTTCTCCATACCCTAATAGATTTTTATTTAAAAATTCTTCCTTAGTATATAATATAAATTCATCTTTCATTTGAGTTTTAAAATATTTTTCAAATTTTTCTCTTTTATCTTCTTTAACCCAAAAAGTAACTGCTCTTGATTCTAAAGTAGAAGGCATTATTATACAATCTTGAATTTCATCTAATTCTAATATATTATATACTTTTTCAATATCTTTGTGTCCATGGTCTGCACAAATAATAACTAGTGTATTAGTATCTTTTAAGTCTTCACACATTTTTTCTATTTTCTTTTCTGCATCTTGTATAAAATTTTTTACCTCTTTTGATTTGCAACCATATTTATGTAATAATGCATCTGGATTATCATTATATGCTAAAATAAAGTTTCTATTTTTGTTACTACATATTGCTTGTATTTCATCACACATTAAATTTATATTATCTGCATTTATATTTCTCTTACTTCTTGCCTCACAAAAAGTAGGATTTATTTCATACGCTTTAACTTGTGGATTTAAGTTTTCGATTTGTTCATATATAGGAATATATTTTATTAATTCAAAAGCATCTTTTCTTGAAGTATTTAATTTTTCTCCTGTATAAGCGTCTGTTTTTCTTAACATTTCAATAACTCTACCATATTCTTTAAAATATTGCGACATTGCTATCCAACCAGTTTCAATTGGTGGTTTTCCTGAATAATATGTAGTCATTGCTGCTGTTGTAGTTGAAGGACATACTGAGGTGATTTTATCAATTTCATTTTTAGCAAAAAAGTTATTAGAAGATATATTTTTTAAAATATGTTCTCCCATACCATCTAATATAATTAATACTACATTTTTATAATCATTTTTTTTCATTATTTTATATAATTCTGGTAATTCTTTATATTTAGTTTCTACATTATAATATTTTAAAATTGTATTTATTAAATTTAAAATACTATGTTCATAATCTGGCAATATTATTTCATTTTTATTCATTTTTTACTCCTTTTAATATTTCCATTCCATTTTTCGTGTCTTTAACTATATATCCTTTTTGAGCTATTAAATCTCTTAATTCATCTGATTTTGTCCAATCTTTATTTTCTCTAGCTATTTTTCTCATTTCTACTAAATCTAAAATTTCTTGTGGTATATCTTGGTTTTCTGAGTTAATTTTATCTATTTTTATTCCTAAAACAGAGTCAAACTTTTCAAGCATTTTTGCCACTTCTGGATTCTTCTTTTCAAATTTAGCTAACTCCCAAACATAGCTCATAGCAAGTGGCATATTTAGGTCATCATTTATTGCTTTATGGAAATTTTCTTCTATTTGTATTAATCTTTCTTTATCATTTTGTGTTAATTCATCTGTTCCATTTAAATTTAATTGATAACTATTACGTAATCTTTCCAATGATTTAGCTGTTGCGTCTATTCCTTCCCACGTAAAATTTAATTTATTTCTGTAATGGCAAGAATAACTATATAGCCTATATACTATTGGGTCATATCCTTTTTCTTTTATGTCTTTTACTAAATATACATTTCCTAATGATTTTGACATTTTTCCGCCATTTATTAATAAATATTCTCCATGCATCCAGTAGTTTGCTGGTATTTTACCACATTTTCCTTTGCTTTGTGCTATTTCATTTTCATGATGTGTTGGTACTAAGTCTATTCCTCCTGTATGTATATCAAATTGTTCTCCTAAATATTTTTGTCCCATTGCAGAACATTCTATATGCCACCCTGGATAACTAGGTCCCCATTTACTATCCCATTTCATCAAATGATTTTCTGGCGCTTTTATCCATAATGCAAAATCTGCTGGATTCTTTTTTTCGTTGTCTATTTCTACTCTTGCTCCTGCTTTTTGGTTTTCTAAGTCTAAATTTGTTAATATTGGATATTTATCTAATTTTGATATATCAAAGTATATTGCCGTTGATGTTTCATAGGCATATCCTTTTTTTTCTAGTTCTTCAACATATTCAAGCATCTCTTTAATATGCTCTGTTGCTTTGCATACTATTTCTGGTGTTTCTACATTTAATTCTTTTAAATCTTCAAAAAAAAGTTTTGTATAATATTGTGCTATTTCTAATGGAGTTTTATGTTCTTCTCTTGCTGATTTTAACATTTTGTCTTCTCCATCATCTCCATCAGATACTAAATGTCCAACATCTGTTATATTCATTACGTGTTTTATTTTGTACCCATTGTATCTCAATACTCTTCTTAAAACATCTTGAAATATATTTGTTCTCATATTTCCAATTGTTGCATTTTTATATACTGTTGGCCCACATGAGTATATTTTGATTTCATTTATATCTATTGGCTCAAATTTTTCTTTCTGTCTTGTCAAAGTATTATAAAAATATATTTCCATATTAAATTTTATCCTTCCTAAATTAAAATCTTATTTTTTATTTATTAAGGTTGATATATTAATTATATCAACCTTTAATTTTAATTAATTTTATTTTGATAAACTGTAACAAAATAACTTATTTTTTACTCTACTGTTTCGTCTACTATGTTATTGTTTCCTGATACAGTATTTTTTGTAGTATTATTTACGCTATTTGTAGCAGTAGTATTAGAAGAAGTACTATTAGTAACTGTATTATTTGTAGTTGTATTAGTCGTAGTATTATTAGTAACAGTATTAGTATTTACTTTAGGTTCTTCTGGTTTTTTATGCACATCACATATATCTGTAACTTCTTGAGTTCCTGTTCTTGATGCTGCACCAATTGGTTTCCATAGACCTAATTTTTCTTTTGGTACTACTCCTCCATAACTTACTCTTTTTACTTGTTCTATTGGGCAATATTCATTTGCTACTTTTCCTGATACTTGACATATATTTTGAACACCGTGTCCTTCACAGTTTGATGGCATATTATCAGCTGTAAAAATTTCAGAATATACATCAGTACATGTTGCTGTTGCAATGCAACCAGTTAATTTACATACATTTGCCGTAACTATTCCACTTGATGGAACATTAAAGTTTTTATTTGGTAATCCTTTATGAATATTTTTCATAATTGCGGCCCATATTTGTCCTGCTGGATTATAAGAAGTTTGTATTGTTTCATCAATATCATATCCAAACCAACATGCTGCTGTATAATATGGTGTCATTCCACATAACCATCTATCATAATATTCATCTGTTGAACCTGTTTTTGCACATGTTTCCATTCCTGGTATTGCACAATATGTTGCAGTTCCTCCTGCTTTTACTGGTTCTGAAGTAATTGACCTTGTTATATAAGCATTTTGTTCTGAAAATACTCTTGTTTTTTCTTGTTTTGGTGTTAATACTGTATTTCCATTTGAATCTACAACTTTTGTATAGAATGTTGGTGTTATATATACTCCATCATTTGCAATTGTAGCATAAGCTCCTGCCATTTCTAATGGACTTATACCATCTGTTACTCCTCCTATTGATAGTGGTAAATAAGCATCTTTTTCTTCATTTAATGTAGTTACGCCCATTTTTTTCATATATTCTATTGCTTTTGTAGGTGTTAACTCTCTCATTATTTTTACCATAGGTATATTTTGAGATGTTCTTATACAACTCCTTATATTTATTAATCCTTTTGGTTCATTATAATCATTTGGTGGATATCCATTAAAATCTGTTTTTACATCATCATATATAGTTGCTGCTGTTATTACTTTTTCTTGTAATCCTGGCGCAATATCAACAATTGGTTTTATTGAAGAACCAGTTTGCCTAATTGCTTGTATTCCTCTATTTAATCCTGTTGCATATTTATTTCCTAATTCTCCACCTACTGCTACTACTTCTCCTGTTGTCTGGTCTAATATTACTATTCCAGCTTGACTATGTTCATTTTTTAGTTTACCATTTTCATCTTTAGCATAACCTTTTAATTGATATTTAGCATTATCAAATTCTTGTTCAACTGTTGCTTGTATTGAAGCATTCTCTGTTGAATATATTGTTAATCCACTTCCATATACATAATTTTCAGCTATTTCTCTTTTAATATTTTGTTCTTCCATTACTTGTTCAACTACTTGATTAATTGTAGCATCTGTATGGAATGAATATGTTGAATTTGTGCTTGTATCTCCTTTTGTAAAAGCTAATCCTGCTTTTACTTTTTCCACTGCTGTATTATATGCTTCTTCATCTGTTACAAGTCCTTGTTCTTTCATTTCATTAAGTACAGTTAATGTTTTATCCATTCTTGTTTTAGCTAATTTTTCTTGGTCTTTTTCTTCATCATAAGGGTCATACGACATAGGTGCATTATTTATTCCAGCTAAAAATGCACACTCAGCTAAATCTAAGTCTTTAGCACTTTTATTAAAATAATAAGTTGCTCCTAATTGAACTCCATGAAGATTATTTCCACCTACATATATTATGTTTAAATATAATTCTAATATTTGGTCTTTAGATATCATTCTTTCTACTTGTATTGCCTTTGCCCACTCTTTGACTTTTCTAGTTATACCAGCAATTCCAGTTCTTGCTTTTTCATCAGTTATATTTTTTACTAATTGTTGAGTAATTGAACTTCCTCCATAAGAGGAATTTCCTGTAATTGTTCCCAAAATAGCTCCTGCTGTTCTTTTTAAGTCAATTCCACTATGAGAATAAAATCTTTTATCTTCTATTGCAATATATGCTTTTGGTAAATATTCAGACATCTCACTAATTGATATTGTCCTTCTTTTTTCATCTGTACTCAAATTAGCAATTTCATTTCCATCTCTATCTAAAACTATTGTATTAGAATCTCCTACTGTTAGTTGTTCTTTTGTTATTTCAAATTCATCTCCAAATAATCCAAAGAACATTGCAGCTATAATACCTGCACCAATAACACATAAAAGTAAAAATATTATTAATAGTATTTTGAATGCCATTTTTAGTTTTGTGTGTTTTTTCTTATTTCCTTTTTCACTTTTTCTAACTTTTACTTTTTTATTTTTCTTTTCTACAGTATTTTTTCTTCTTGGTGTTGCTTTTTTAGAATCTCTATTATTATTTTTCTCTGGCATTTTATACCTCCTCATAATCTTTTGAATTATAATACAATAATTATATTACATTTTTTATAAAAATGAAAGTATTTATAAAAATATTTTTAAATAAACTATTCACTCAATTCTCCATTATTTAAAATAAGCTTTTTTATAACCACCTTATCTAATTTCATTTTTTCTTTTATTTCATTCACTCCTTGTTTTTTATATAATTTTGACTCATACAAATCTTTTAAATTATAATTACTATCTAATGACTTACTATCTTTTTTATCATCTCTAAAGTCTATTTCATAATCATTTACTGTTAAACCTTCAAATCTTTTTTTCATTATTTTTGCCTTTGATTTTACATTTATTATAATAGCATCATCTTTTAAATTATATTTATTTATTAATTCTTTTGGAAAATCTACATTTATAATAATTTGCGATTTCATCAAACTTTTCTTTTTATTATTTGTAAATGTTATTATTATTCCTTCATCTTCTTCTAATGTTTTTGCTAATCTAGCAAATTTTTCTATATGATTTGTAACTATATTGATATTTTTATATTTTCTTGCTAATATCTTTATATTTTGTATTTGTATATCTGTTAAGTCATTTATTAATATTGATATATTAACTTTTTCTATTTTCTTTTTATCTATTACAAACTCAATAATATCTGGTAATAAAATAGTATATAACCACTTTCCATCAGATATTTCTATACCATACATATTTAGATAATTTACATATAATTGTTCTTTTTGTATTTGTTTACTTAACACTATTTTTTTACTATTAGAAAATCTTTTTATTATTTTATTTGTTTTTAATGCAATTTGTTCTATTTTTTTATCTTTTATATCCTCTGTAATTGGTACTTTTATGGTATTTTCATCTATTTTTATAATTCCTAATTTCTTTTGAAAATAGTTTGGATTATATTTTTCTATATAAAACATAAAAAATCACCTCATATATTTTTATTTAATTAAATATATGAGGCTTGTATTTATTTTATTAATTGTTTTAATAATTAATATTTAATACTTGTTTAAAATGTTTTTTAATTTAAATTATAACATCTCTTTTTAATAAATTATTTTCAATTATACCAAGTCCTATAAATTGTTTATTTATATTATATATTCTATATATTCCATTTTCGCAATTTTCAGTTATTCTTACTCCGTTTAAAAAATGTTGTAATCTTTTATTATCTAATTCAATTTTGTTTAATTCACTAAATATTTTTTCTATTGATATTATTTCATTTTGTATATTTGATATATTTGATTCTAATTCATTTACCGTTATGCTATTTTCTATTTTAAATTCTCCTACTTGTGTTCTTTTTAATTTTTCCATATATCCAACTGTTTCAAATTTTGATGCAATGTCTTCACATAAACTTCTTATATATGTACCTTTTCCACAAAATACTTCAAATTCAATTTGTTTTTTTTCTTTTGAATATCTAATTAAATTTATGTCATAAATTTCTATTTGTCTTGGCTTTAGTTCTACTTTTTGTCCTTTTCTTGCATATTCATATAATTTTTTACCATTTATTTTTATTGCTGAATATATTGGTGGTATTTGTTCTTGTTTTCCTAAAAATTGTTTTAGTATTTTGGTAATATTTTCTTGATTTAATAAATTTTCATTTACTTCTTTTTTGTCTATTATATTTCCTTCTGAGTCTGCGGTATCTGTTTTTATTCCTAATTGTAACTTTACTATGTATTTTTTATTGTGATTTATTAAGTATTTTGATATTAAAGTAGCTTTTCCGACAAGTATTGGTAAAACGCCTTCTGCCATTGGGTCTAAAGTACCTGTATGTCCTATTTTTTCATTTAATATTTTTTTTAATTTATTTACTATATCGTGTGACGTATAGCCTTTTGTCTTATTTATAATTATTATTCCATTCATTTTTTGCCTTCCATTTATCAATTAAGTCTTTTTCTTACTTCATTTATGATTTTTTGTTTTACTTGCTCAATTGTTCCTTGAATAAGAGCTCCTGCTGCTCTTTCGTGTCCTCCTCCGTCCAAACATTAAGCATACATCTGATACATTAATATAATCATTTGAACGCATTGATACTTTATAGGCATTTTCTTCATCTTCTTTTTGTCTAATAAATATAGATACTTCTACCCCTTCTATATCTCTTCCTATTTCTACTAAACCTTCATGGTCACCAATTCCTGCATTTACTTCTTTTAAATCTTCATTTGTTATATATGTAAATGTTATTTTTCCATTTTCTAAAAATTCCATTCTATCTATTGTTCTTTTCATTAATTCAAAATTTGGTTTAGTTTTTGTTTCTAATACTCTTTTATATATATCTGATACATTTACACCTTTTTGTAATAAATCTGCTGTAAATTCAAAAGTTTCTGGAGTTACTCCCGAATATCTAAATCCTCCTGTATCTGTTATTATACCTGTTAATATGCAAGTGCCTAAGTCTTTTTCTATGTCTATATTAAAATATTGAAACATTCCTATTAATATTTGACAACAAGCTGGTGATACAGGATTTACAAAATTTATATCTCCATACATTGTATTGCTTCCATGATGGTCAATTACTATTGTTTGTTTTGCTTTTTCGAAATATTCATTTCCTACCAATCTTTTAAAGTCAGCACAATCTAAAGCTATCGCTAAGTCATATTCTTCTATTTCTGTACTTTGTTTTACTTCATTTCTGTAAGGTAAAAAATCGAATACTCTAGGATACTCTTTTATTATCAAATCTGCTTCTTTTCCTAATTCTTTTAATGCAATCTTCATAGCTAAACTACTACCTATTGCATCTCCATCTGGAGTTTCATGTGTTAATATTACTATGCTTTCAGCTCTTTTTATTTCTTCAATTATATTATCTAATGTCATATAACTATTCCTTTCTTTCAATTTTTTCATCAGGTATTATTTCTTTTAATATTGAATCTATTTTTGCACCATATTCCATAGAATCATCTATTTCAAATATTAATTCCGGTGTATTCCTTAAGTTTATTCTTTTTGCAAGTTCTGTTCTTATAAATCCTGATGATTTTTTTAATCCTTCCATAGTATCTTTTATATTTTTTGAATTTAGAATACTTATAAATACTTTTGCATATTTTAAATCTGGTGTAACTTTTACTTTCGTTACACTTATCATACCAGTTACATTTGGATTTTTTAATTCATATCCAATTATTTGACTTAATTGTTTTCTATATTCTTCATCTATACGCTCTATTCTATTGTTATTTTTGCTTGGCATTTAGTCTTTCCTCCTTGAAAATTTTAAATTATCTTTCTTGACTGTTATCTTTTCCTTTTAGATTTTTATTTACCACTTTTAAATAATCTATCTGTCTTTTATAAACTGCTTCTCTGGCTCTGATTCCTTTTATATGGTTTTCAATTTTTATGTCAAATTTACTTGCCATATCTTTTATCTCTTGTTTAAATTCTTTTACCTCTTTTTTTGCTTTTAAGTTATTTGTTTGTTGATTTTCATCTTGTGCTTCTACTTTACTTCCTTGTTGTTTTACCTTTGCATTTTTTTCTTTTAGTTTAGATTTTTGTGCTTTTCTTCTTTCTCTTTCATTATTAATTCTTTTTTCTTTTTCTTCTAATAAATCATCAACTATTGAATATTTTTTTCCTTTTCTCTTTTTTCCTTTTCCCATTATTTTCACATCCTTATATTATTTTTTTATTTCTTCATATTATCTTTTTATTTCTTCCATAACAAAAACTTCTATAATATCTCCTTCTTTTATATCATTGTAATTTTCTATTTGCATACCACATTCAAATCCTTTTGTTACTTCTTTTGCCTCATCTTTAAATCTTTTTAAAGTTGCAAGTTTTCCTTCATGTATTACAACATTATCTCTTATTACTCTTACTCCAGCATTTCTTTCAACTTTTCCGTTTAATACATATCCTCCGGCTATTGTTCCAACATTTGAAATTCTAAATGTTTGTCTTACTTCTGCATTTCCTATAATTTTTTCTTCATATTTTGGTGCTAACATTCCTTTCATTGCTGCTTCTACTTCTTCTATTGCTTGATATATTACAGAATATTGTTTTATTTGTACTTCTTCTTTTTCTGCCATTTCTTTTGCAGCTTGTATTGGTCTTACGTTAAATGCTATTATTACTGCATTTGATACTTTTGCAAGTGTTACATCTGATTCATTAACTGCTCCAGGAGCTGCATGTATAACTTTTACTTTTACTTCATCGTTTTGTAATTTTTCCATTGATTGTTTTACTGCTTCAACTGAACCTTGAACATCTGCTTTTACTATTAAATTTAGATGTTTTAAATTTCCTTCTTCCATTTGGCTAAATAAGTTATCTAGTGTAACTTTAGTTCCTGAATTTATTGATTTTTCTCTTGCTTCACGTTTTCTTCTTTCTATTAAATGCTTTGCTGTCTTTTCGTCTTTTACTTCATAGAAAATATCACCTGCTTCTGGAACTTCTGTTAATCCCATTATTTCTACTGGTGTTGATGGTCCAGCTGATTTTACTTTTTTACCATTCTCATTTGCCATAGCTCTTATTCTACCAATTGATGAACCTACTATTACTGTATCTCCAATATCTAGAGTTCCTCTTTGTACAAGCATTGTAGCAATAGCACCTTTATTTTTATCAAGTCTTGCTTCTATAACAACACCTTTTGATTGTTTATTAGGGTTTGCTTTTAGTTCTAATACATCTGCTTGTAATAATACCATTTCTAATAATTGGTCTATATTTATATTATTTTTAGCTGATATTGGAACACATATTGTATCTCCTCCCCATTCTTCTGGTACTAATTCATAATTCATTAATTCTTGCTTTACTTTATCTACATTTGCATCTGGTAAGTCAATTTTATTTATTGCAACTATTATTGGTATCTCTGCTGATTTTGCGTGGTTAATTGCTTCTATTGTTTGTGGCATTATTCCATCATTTGCTGCTACTACTAATATTGCTATATCTGTTATTTGTGCACCTCTTGCTCTCATTGCAGTAAATGCTTCATGTCCTGGTGTGTCTAAAAATGTTATTTCTCTATCATTTACTTTAACTTTATATGCACCTATTGCTTGTGTAATTCCACCTGCTTCTCCTCCAATAACATTTGTTTTTCTTATTGTATCTAATAATGATGTTTTTCCATGATCAACGTGTCCCATAACAACAACTACTGGTGGTCTTACTTTTAAGTCTTCTTCTTTATCTTCTGAATCATCAAATAATATATCTTCATCTGTTACTGTTTCTTTCTTTTTAGCTGTTATACCAAATTCACCTGCTACTAAAAATGCCGTATCAAAATCAAGTTCTTGATTTATCGTTGCCATTGTACCGTATCCTAATAATTTTTTTATTACATCTGCTGTTGTTTTTTTCATTTCTGATGCTAAATCTTTTACAGTTATTGAATCAGGTATTTCTATCTCTGTTAGCTCAAATATTTTTTGTTTTATTCTTTCTTCATCTTTATTTGCTTTTTTCTTTCCTTTTCTTCCTCTTTGAGTAGTTAAATCATAATAGTCTAACATTCCGCCTTCTTGATCTTCAAACATATTTGATAATTTATTTGCTTGTTTTAAAGATTTTAATTTTCCTTCATCAAAACTATTATTTTCATTTCTTCTTGATTTATTTTTCTTATTTTTATTTTCATCAAATTTGTTGTTTATTTTTTGTTTGTCTATATTTTTATTATAATCACGGATTGTTTCTTTTTCTACTGTTTCTATGGATATTATATTTTTTATATTTTTATCTATTCCTTTTTGGTCTAATGGTTTTCTATTATTAAATTTATTTGCATTGTTATTATTTCCATTATAGTTATTTTTATTAAAGTTATTATTATTTTGTTTATTGTTATAGTTATTTCTATTTTCAGCATTTTGATTATTTCTTTTATTTAAATTATAATTATTCCTATTATTATAATTATTTTGTTTATTAGAATTATCAAAATTATTGTAATTTCTTACATTTTTATTATTATAATTGTTTTCATTTTTGCTATTTTGTTTTGCATTATTAAATTGTTTTTCAGCTACTTCTACTTGCATATTTATATTACTATCCCCTTGTCTTTCATTTTCTCTATTTAATATTTTATCTTCTTTAGTTTCATCTTTTTTAGGCGTTTGCTTATTTAATCCAAATAGTTCATTAACTGTTTTTGGTTTGTTAGGTTTATTTCTATATACTATATTAAAGTCTTTATTTTGTCTTCTTTCTACAAAACCTACATTATTATTTTTTGTGTCTTGATTTTTATTGCTATTTTTATTATTATCTTCATCTGTTATTATAACTTCTCTTCTTATAATAACAGGTGCTTTTTCTTCTTTTTTTGCTGTAATTGTTGTTTGCTTTGTATTTTGCTCTGTTACTTGTTCAGTTTTTGTAATAATACTATTTTCTATTTTTTTTGCTTCATTTTCATCAACACCACTCATATGGCTTTTTGCATCTATATTTAATTTTTGTGCCATATCTAATACCTCTTTACTGGCTAAGCCTAGCTTTTTTGCTATTTCATATATTTTTATCTTACCCAATAACATCACCCCCATTATATTTTTTTTGTATTGTTTCTGCAAAATTTATGTCTTTAATTCCTAATATAGCTTTATTATTTTTACCTATAGTTTTACTTAATTCTTGTATATTTCCATCAATAATTACTGGTATATTATAATTATCACAAATATCTATAAATTTTTTCTTTGTTCTTTCAGAACTGTCCTCTGCAATAATTACTAATTTAACTTTTTTCTTTAATATACTTTCTTCTACACTATCTGCACCAAATGCTACTTTCCCAGCTTTCATTCCAAGCCCTATTAAACCTAATATTTTACTATTTATCAATAATTACACCTCTTAAACTTTCATAGATTTCTTGTGATATTTTTATATCTAAAGCTTTTTCTAATCTCTTACTTTTTATAACTTTTTCTAAACATTTTTCATCATCACAGATATATGCTCCTCGTCCTTCTTTTTTTCCTGTTCTATCTATTGAAATCTCATTATCTTTATTTTTTACTATTCTTATTAATTCATTTTTATCTTTCTTTTGATTACAACCCATACATGTTCTTTGCGGTTGTTTTTTCATAACATACACCTTCCTTCTAATTTATGTTTAGAAATCAATTATTATCCATTTATATTTTTATAACTATTATTCTTCACTTTCAGTATTATCTTCTTGTATATTGTCTTCTTTATCACTTTCTTCATTTTGCTTTTCTTCTAATATTTGTCTATATTGTGATTCAGATTTTATATCTATTTTCCAATTTGTTAATTTTGCTGCTAATCTAGCATTTTGACCTGCTTTTCCAATTGCTAAAGATAATTGGTCATCTGGAACGATTACTTCTGCAAATTTTTCGTCTTCTTTAATATCTACAGCTAAAATTCTTGCTGGGAGTAGT
>CANQTJ010000015.1 GCA_947626705.1 uncultured Clostridia bacterium
AAAGAAACATTTAAAATGAATGTAAATGTAACAAACTGTTCAAATAACTATGGACCATATCAACACAATGAAAAATTAATACCACATATGATAAAATTAGCTTTAAATGATGAAAAACTTCCAGTATATGGCGAAGGTCTAAACATAAGAGATTGGCTATATGTAGAAGACCATTGTGAAGCAATAGATATGGTATTTCATAAAGGAATATCTGGAGAAAGATATAATATAGGCGGACATAATGAAAGAAGAAATATTCAAATAGTAAAACTAATATTAGAAAGATTAGGAAAGCCAGAAGATTTAATAGAATATGTTGAAGATAGAAAAGGGCATGACTATAGATATGCTATTGACCCAACAAAAATAAAAAATGAATTAGGTTGGGAACCAAAAACTAAATTTGAAGATGGAATTATAAAAACTATAGACTGGTATTTAGCAAATCCAGAATGGTTAAAATAATATATCTACTTTCATTGCATATTTTAATATTAAAATTTTATATAACTTAAAAAAGTAGCTTTTAGCTACTTTTTATAATTCCTATACTTCCAACTTTAGTCTATAAATAGCAGAGTTTCAGGCTTATTAAAAAATCAACTAGTTCCACATAATCTTCTTTATCTAATTTAAAAATTAATGTATTTGTATAATATCTTGTGTACAAACAATCATTTTTTAAAAAATCAAAAGAAAAATAAAAATTTCCATTTAGATAACTCTCATCATATAAAGTAAAATTTGCTACGAATACACTAGTATTTGGTACATCATTTTCTATAACTTTACTTAAAATAATTGGATTTGAGCTACTATCAAAAATTTTAGGCCAAATATCTTCAGTATCGAAATGATATCTACCTTTATGATGGCAAGTAATTGTTAGTTGCCGTTTATTAGATAGATTTATTATGGCATTTACATTTTCAAAAATGCCGAGTTCTTCTGGTAAAGGTACATATACTGTAGTTACTGGAAATACCATAATTTTTCACCGTCCTTTTATAAAAAACAGGTTAATTGTTAAAAAAATTTCTTAAATATAGTATATTAAAAAAGAATTTTTTTGTCAATAAATTTACAAACAATAAAAAACATTAAACAATAAAAAACTATAAACAAAGCAATATTAACAATTAAATTGGATATTAAATTAACAAAACAAAAATGAAAAATATTAATAAGTAAATATGAAATCAAACTACAACACAAGGGAGTAAAAATCCAATCAAAAAAATTAATTTTAATATGCAAAGATTTTATTAATTGAAAAAGACTCACACTAAAATTCAATAATTCGCTTATAAAGATTGAAACTATATATCCATTAATTCCCCACAGAGGAAGAACAAAAAATATAAAACTAATAGTAACACTTAAATCTAGAATATTGCAACACATAACACTAAATTGCTTATTTAATCCCTTTAAAATACTATCGATAATATTGTCCATATACATAAAAAAAATTAAAGGAGCAATAATTTTAAAATATAATCCTATTTCTAAATTATTATAAATTGCAAGTCCAAGCTCATTAGAAAAGAATAAAAAAATACTACAAATACATATAGAAAAGCTACAAGTAAATTTAAAAATTTTATTGCTAATATAATTAATTGCTATATAATTTTTTTGTGCTACATAAGTTGAAAACTCTGGTATTAAAAGGTTACTATAAGAGCTAATAAAAACAGTAGGAAATGTTATTACAGGCATAACCATACCATTAATCATTCCATACTTAGATAAAGCATTACTACAAGACAATCCATATTTTTCTAATTGAGATGGTATAATTAATTGCTTTAGTGTACTTAAACCAGAACGTATATATGAAGTAATTGCAACGGGAAAAGCAATTTTTAATATATTTATTCTCTGACCAAATGAACGTACATTACTCAATTTTTTTAATTTAATATCAATAATATACAATACAAAAATAAAAGTAAATGAACATATTTCAGAAATGACATCAGCTAAAATTAAGGAAATACAAATATATTCAACACCTTTTGAAATATTGATTTTTAATAAAATTATAGTTGCAAACATTTTTATAATAAATTCAAAAATTTGAGTGATAGCATTTTTATATCCTTTTCTAATTGTTGTAAAATAACTACTTATACATGAAGACATAGAAATAAAAGGCAGACCAATTGCTATATAAAATAATGGTTTTATAGATACCATATTATGCAAAAAATTTGTTGTTATAAAATTAGAAAACAATAAAATAATTATTCCAGCAAAAATTCCTAATAATAAACTAAAAAATATACAAGACCTTATTGCCTTTATAGCTGTATTTTGTTTATCTAAAGCAAATTTTTCAGAAACGATAACTGTTACAGCAATATTCAGTCCAGAAGTTGATATAGTTATAAAAAATAGGTAAACGGCCATTACTAAACTAAAAACACCAATCGCTTCTGAACCTATTTTATTTGATATATAAATATTAAATACTAATGTCGCAAATCTCATTATTAAAGCAGTAATAGTTAAAATAGTTCCATTTATAAAAAATAATTTACTTTTTTCTCTCAAAAATATTCACCATTTAAGCTTATTAGCAAAGAATTAAATTTATGAATAATTTTACAGATAAAAAACACTAGACTTTTTATCAAAATTAATGTATTATGATATAAATGACAAATAGAAGTCATATATTTTAATAATAGGAGAGTTTTTATATGAAAAAAGAAAGAAAAGTACAAGAATTTAATAATATAAAGGAGATAGTATATAATTCAGCAAAAAAATACGCAAATAACATAGCATTTATAATAAAACATCAAGAAGGAAAAAACAAAAAATATGAAAATATAACATATAAAAAATTTTTAGAACAAATTAATGCCTTAGGAACTAAATTATTTTCTATGGGATTAAAAAATAAAAGAATAGCTGTTTTAGGTAGAAATAGATATGAATGGGCATTAGCACATCTAACAAATCTATTAGGAGGAATAATATCAATTCCACTAGATAAAGATTTACAAGTAGATGAACTAGAAAATTCATTAATAAGAAGTAAAGCTGATGCTATTTTTTTTGATGAAAAATATATTGAAAAAATAGAAGAAATAAAGAAAAGGAATAACACAAATATAGAAGAATATATATCTATGTCTAAATTAGAGAACTATAATGACATACAAACATTAATTGAAGAAGGCAGTAAATTATTAGAACAAGGAAACGAAGAATATACATCAACTCAAATAAAAGAAGAAGAAATGAACATATTATTATTTACATCTGGAACAACATCAAAATCAAAAGCTGTAATGTTATCTCAAAAAAATATAGCAACAAATGTATGTGCAATGCAAAAAGTAGAAGGGATATACGAAACAGACTCTAACTTAGCATTTTTACCATTTCATCATATATTTGGTTCAACAGCTTTAATTGTTATGATTGCGTGTGGAGTAAGAACTTCATTTCCAGATGGATTAAGATATGTAGCTCAAAATTTAAAAGAATATGAAGTTTCTGTTTTTGTTGGAGTTCCGCTTCTTATTGAAGCAATATATAACAAAGTATTAAAAGAAATTGAAAAACAAGGAAAAACAAAACTTATAAAAACAGCGACAAAAATAAGTAACATATTATTGAAATTACATATAGATATAAGAAGAAAGATATTCAAACAAATAATAGATAATCTTGGTGGAAAAATGAGATTTATAATATCAGGAGGAGCACCATTAGATCCACAAGTAGAAAAAGGCTTAATAGATTTTGGAATACAAATGGCACAAGGTTATGGACTAACTGAAACAGCTCCTGTTATATCAGCAGAAAATGATTTTAAAACAAAATTAGGCTCAATCGGTGTACCATTAGACAACGTTACAGTAGAAATAGTAAATAAAGATGCAAATGGAATAGGAGAACTACGTGTAAAAGGACCAAATGTAATGTTAGGATATTACGAAAACGAAGAAGAAACAAAAAATGTTTTAAAAGATGGATGGTTCTATACAGGAGATTTAGGATATATAGATAAAGATGGATTTATATTCATTACAGGAAGACAAAAAAATATGATTGTACTTAAAAATGGAAAAAAAGTATTTCCAGAAGAAATAGAAACTTTAGTAAACAGAATTGACTTAGTAGAAGAATGTATGGTTTTTGGTATGCCAGATGAAGAAGATAAAAATGATGTAAAACTTTCTATTAAGGTAGTTTATAATAAAGATGAAGTGAAAGAAAAACATGGAGATATATCAGAAGAAGAAATTAAAAACATCATTTGGGATAGAATTAAAAATGAAGTTAATTCCACAGTTCCTAGATATAAACATATAATGAATATGATTTTAACTGATAAAGAATTAATAAAGACTACTACTAAAAAAGTTAAAAGAAATGAAGAAATGAAGTTGATATTGAACTCTTAAAAATGCATTTTGAACAAATATTAAAAGTAAGATAAACAGGGCAAACTTGAATTAAAATAGATATACTTTTTCACAAATCAATATTCTATAATTAAAAAAAGCAAAATTTAAATAAAAAAATGATAACAAAATTTGAAACTTTTTTTATTAATACAGGTATATATATTCGAAAGGGAACAAAAAATGGATAAAGATTTAGATATAAAACTATATAATGATTTTTTAGCAGGAGATACAAAAGCTTTTGAAATATTATATTTAAAATATAAAAACAAAGTTCAATATTTTATTTATAACATAATAAAAAATAATGAAAAAGCAGAAGATATTACACAAGAAGTATTTATGTATATTTTCAAAAATAAATTAAGAGAAAAATGTAGTTTTAAAAATTATATATACCTTGTTGCAAAAAGTAGAGCTATAAACTATTTAAATAAAGAAAAAAGAAGAAAAGAAATTACAGATACATATTTATCGAACAAACAAGAAGAAATACAAGAAGATGCTACTGAAATAATTGAAAAAATGGAAGAAAGAAAACAATTAATAGAATCAATAAATATGTTAGATGAAAAATACAAAAACGCTATTTATTTAAATAAAATAGAAGGCTTTTCATACAAAGAAACAGCAGAAATTTTAAACATATCTATTCAAAATGTAAAAAATCTTATACATAGAGGAAAAAAAGAATTAAGAAAAATATTAATAAAAACAGGATATAATAAAATGAACAAAATATCAAAAATAATAGTTATTATATTAGCATTATCTTTAACTTTAACAGGAGTAGTATATGCAATAAATAAAATATATAAAAATGTAAATAAAAATTATGATATAAATATGAATCCTACATATCAAAGCACACTAGAGGAAAACACAATTAACAATTTATGGGTAGGTACATTAGACTTAGCATGGAAAGATTTAACAGAAAAAATTGGGAGAAAAATAGAATTAGAAGAAAATATTGAAATAGCAAATGAATTAAATGAAAGTACATTTTCAAAGGAGATGTTAGACTCAAAAGACTACAATATAAATGTAGAAAAAACACTCTCTGGAGGATATAAGATTGATGCAACTTTAAATAAGGAATTAAACTATTTAGAAACATTTGACAATCTAAGCAACAACTACAATCTAACCTTTGGAGATGGAGAAGAATACATTAAATATTTTGGAATAAATAATGCAAGTATAGAAGATATGAATAAAAATGTAGAAATACTATTTTATAATGAAAATACACAAAAAACATCAAATAATCTAATAACATTTAGTAAAAGTAATGACTTTGCAATAAAGTTAAAAACAAAAGAAGGAGATGAAATAATACTATATAGAACAGATGATAATAAATCATTTGATGAATATTATAAAGATATATTAAATAAAACAAAAACATATACAGGTAATAAACAATTTATGGAAGATGATGAATTAAGAATCCCTTATGTTAAAGTAAATGGAATGATTAGTTATAATCAATTATTTGGAAAAACAATAAAAAATACTAAAGGTATGTATATTTCAGATGTAACGCAAAACGTAAATTTCTATCTAAATGAAAAAGGATGCAATTTATCAAGTAAATCTACAATGGTAACCGAATATTTAGGAATAGGAGAAGATACTAAATTTTGTTATTTTGATAATACATTTATAATATTTATGAAAGAAGCTAATTGCGACAATCCATATTTTGCATTAAAAGTTGATAATAGCAATATCCTCGAAAAAAAGGAAGAAACAGATAAGCCATCTATATTGGATTATACAATGATGAAAGACAAAGATAAATATAAAGTAGATAATGGCGAATATAAATTTTACGAAGATGATAAATATGAATATTATTATCCTGTTAAAAAAACAAAATATGTACATGTATATTTTAAAGATGGTAGTAGTGATACTGTAGAACAAGCTTTAAAAGATGGAAAAATTTCATTAGAATTATTAGATGAATATGGCGTTGAATATATAAAAAAAGAAAAATAGGATAGCTTTTTTAATAAAAAATAATAGACATTATTAAATTTTTATTATTAATACTTTTTTAAAAGCAACATATTATAATAGACCTAAAAGGTTAGGTTAAATGTATATGTTGCTTTTTAGTCTTTAATTTATGTTTGATAAATTTATAAATGTCAACTTGTTATTATACAATGTTTAAAAATATTGAGAAAAATTGTTGAATTATTATTTAAGATATGTTAAAATAATTAAAGAGCACTTTGTAAAGAAAATAACTTTATGAAAGAAAAAACTAATAGATAAAAGTTCCAATTTTTAATTTAGGAACAAGGGGGTAAAAACATGAGTGCTAATGAATTAGAAGTTATATCTAATATAAACAGTGTAGAAAAAGAAAATATACATAAAGAAATCCATAAAAATAAAAAGTTATTATTAATAGAAAAATTCATAAAAAGATTTGTCGACATAGTTGCAGGTTTAGTAGGCATTATTATATTAATTCCATTAACAATAGGAATATACATAGCAAGAAAAATTTTAAAAGAAGATGAGGGGCCAATTTTTTATGATCAGTTAAGAATTGGTAAAGACGGAAAGCATTTTAAAATATATAAGTATAGAACTATGGTTGTTGGTGCAGACAAGAAGTTACAGGCATATTTAGATGAAAATGAAGATGCGAGAAAAGAATATTCACAGTATAAAAAACTAAAAGATGATCCAAGAGTAACTAAAATGGGAAAATTTTTAAGAAAAACAAGTATTGATGAGTTACCTCAATTAATAAATGTATTAAAAGGAGATATGAGTTTAGTAGGACCAAGACCATATTTGCCTCAAGAAAAAGAAGATATGGGAACATATTATGATTCTATAGTAAAATGTAAGCCTGGCATTACTGGACTTTGGCAAATAAATGGAAGAAATAATGTTACTTTTAGCGACAGAATTGATTTAGATATGCATTATTATTATAATCCCAGTTTAAAATTGGATTTAAAAATATTGTTAGGAACTGTTAAAAAGTTAATAAATAAAGAAGGAGCTGTATAAGATAAAATGATAATAACGAGAACACCATTTAGAATGTCATTTTTTGGTGGCGGAACAGATATGGAAGAATATTTTAAAAAAAATAAAGGAGCAGTTATATCTACTACAATAGATAAGTATTGTTACGTAAATGTAAGGCATTTGCCACCTTTTTTTGATTATAATACAGAACTTGCATATTCAAAAATTGAGAGAGTAAAAAAAGTAGATGAAATAGAACATCCTGCAATTAGAAATGCAATGAAAAAATTAGATATGCATGATATAAGATTGACGTATGAAGCAGATTTACCTGCGAGATCAGGATTAGGGACAAGCAGTTCATTTGCTGTTGGTATGTTAAATGCTTTTCATGCACTAAAAGGTAAATATGCGGATAAAAAGAAATTAGCAGATGAGGCAATATATTTAGAAAGAGTTTTATGTAATGAAACTGGAGGATGGCAAGATCAGATAGCTGCTTCGTATGGAGGATTTAATAGAATAGATTTTAATGAAAATGGATATGAAGTTAGACCAATAATAGTTTCACCAGAAAGGAAAAAGATGTTAAATGACAATCTTATGATGTTTTTTACAGGATTTACTAGATTTTCTTCTGAAATTCAAAACTCAAATAATAAAACAAATAAATCAGAAAAAGAAAAAATATTAAAAACAATGTATGAATTAGTAGATAAAGCAGAAAAAATATTAACTGATAAAAACATTAATTTAGACGAATTTGGTAAGTTACTTGATTATTCATGGAAATTAAAAAGACAAACAGGAAAAGCAGTAACAACAGATAGCATAGATGAAATTTATAATAACGGCATAAAAGCAGGTGCAATAGGTGGAAAACTTTTAGGAGCTGGCGGAGGAGGATTTTTTGTATTTTATGTTCCACTTGAAAAACAAAAAAGCGTTACTGAAACTATGAAAAATCTTTTATATATACCTTTTGAATTTGAAAATGAAGGAACAAGGGTTATACATTATAGTCCAGAAAGTTATGAAGTATTAGCAGAGGAGGAGAAATAATGAAAACTGTAATAATGGCAGGTGGAAAAGGAACAAGAATATCCTCTGTTGCTAGTGATATACCAAAACCAATGATAAAAGTAGATGGAGTACCTGTTTTAGAAAGAGAAATTGAATGTCTTAGAACACAAGGATTTACAGATTTAATAATAACAGTAAGTCATCTTGGAAAAATTATAATGGACTATTTTGGAGATGGAACGAAAATATCGCCAATTACAGGAAAAACATTTGGAGTAAAAATAGAATATTTTTTTGAAGAACAACCATTAGGAAATGCAGGAGCTTTATTTAAAATTAAAGATAAATTAACAGAAGATTTTTTGCTATTAAATGCAGATGCAATATTTGATGTAGACTTTAATAGGTTTGTTAATTTTCATAAAGAAAAAGGTGGATTAGTAACATTATTTACGCATCCAAATAGTCATCCTTATGATAGTGGACTTATTATAACAGATGAAAATGGTATAGTTGAAAAATGGTTAACTAAAGAAGATGATAGAACGGGATATTACAAAAATAGAGTTAATGCGGGTTTGCATATTATATCTCCAAAATTGTTAGATATAGATATAAAAACTCCACAAATAGATTTAGACAGACAAATATTAAAACCATTAGCTGGAACAGGAAAAATGTTTGCTTATGATAGTCCAGAATATATAAAAGATATGGGAACGCCAGATAGATATTATCAAGTAAATGAAGATTATAAAAATGGTAAGGTTGAAAGCAGAAATCTAAAAAATAAACAAAAAGCAATTTTTTTAGATAGAGATGGAACTATTAATAAATATAAAGGTTTCCTTACAAAAGAAGAAGATTTTGAATTAATAGATGGAGTGACTGATGCTATAAAGTTGATAAATCAATCTGGATATTTAGCAATAGTAGTTACAAACCAACCAGTAATAGCTAGAGGAGAAGTTACAATATCAGAATTAGATAATATTCATAATAAAATGGAAACGTTACTAGGGAATGAAGGTGCATATATAGATGCAATATATTATTGCCCACATCATCCAGATAAAGGATTTGATGGCGAAATACTAGAATTGAAAATTGAATGTGATTGTAGAAAACCAAAGTCAGGAATGTTATTAAAAGCAAGTAAAGATTTAAATATAGACTTATCTAAATCATGGATGATAGGTGATAGTGAAAATGATATTCTAGCAGGAAAAAATGCAGGTTGCAAAACAGTATTATTAAGTAGTAAACAAGAAAGCTATAATGAAGATTTAAAAAAATCAAATCTAAAAGAAGCAATTGAAGCAATACCTAAAGTATAAAGTGAGAGGATTTAAAACAATGGAAAAATTTTTAGATGAAAGATTAAAAAAGCATATAGATTTATTAATTTCAAGATATCCTAAATTAAAATCAATAGAAAATGAAATTATAAATGGATATTTAGTTTTAGAAGAATGTTATGAAAACGGAGGAAAATTACTTGTAGCTGGAAATGGAGGCTCTGCTGCTGATTCAGAACATATTGCAGGAGAATTAATGAAAAGATTTAAGAAACCAAGACCAGTAAGTAAAGAATTTGCTGAAAAATTGATTGAAATAGATAAAGAAAGAGGCGAACAACTATCTCAAAATTTAGAATGTTCATTAACTGCTATACCTCTTGTTGCTCATGAGGCTTTGTCTACGGCATATATAAATGATGTAGATGGACTCGGAGTGTTTGCTCAACAATTATTAGGTTTTGCAAAACAAGGAGATGTATTTCTTGGAATTTCAACGTCAGGAAATAGCAAAAATATAATGAATGCTACAGTTGTAGCAAGAGCATTGGGAATAAAGATAATTGGATTAACGGGAGAAAAAGGTGGAGAATTAGCAGAAGTTTCTAATGTAGCAGTAAAAGTTCCTGAAAATGAAACATATATGATTCAAGAGTTGCATTTACCAATTTATCATTGTTGGTGCTTAATGTTAGAAGATAAGTTTTTTTAAAGGGGAATATAAAATGTTAGAAAAATATAAAAAAATAATATTAAAAGATTTTGAAAGAACAGGGAATAGTAAAGTTTCTA
The DNA here is from genome assembly GCA_947626705.1 of uncultured Clostridia bacterium. Classification (GTDB taxonomy): domain Bacteria; phylum Bacillota; class Clostridia; order TANB77; family CAG-508; genus CAG-269. The sequence continues at coordinate 10,547 of CANQTJ010000015.1, forward strand.
AAAATTTCATAAAAATATTTAGAAAAGGACAAGATATGCAAGAAAGAAATATAAAAATAGCATTATTATATTACAAAATTTTGAAAAGAATTTATATTTTTTACTTGCTAAGATGTGAAATAGACTTTGAAGTAAAAATTGGAGAAGGATTAAGAGTACCACATGCAAATGGTATTATAATATCAAAATATGCAAAAATAGGAAAGAATTGTACAATACACCAACAAGTAACAATAGGAGCAAATGAACATAAAATACAATATAAAAATGCACCAATAATAGGTAATAATGTTTACATTGGTGCAGGTGCTAAACTAATAGGAAATATAGTAATAGGGAATAATGTTAAAATTGGTGCTAATGCAGTAGTGACTAAGGATGTACCTGATGGATATACAGTTGTTGGTGCGAATAATATGTTCAAATCTGAAAGTGAACGAAAAGGAATAATATGAAGTTGAAAGGAATAATAGATTAATGAAATTAGCAATAGTACATGATTGGTTAACTAATATGGGTGGAGCAGAACAAGCATTAATTAATTTTAAAGAAATTTACCCGGAAGCACCAATTTATACAACATTTTATAATCCTAATAATTTAGATGATAAATTAAAAGGAATAGATGTAAGAACAAGTTTTTTACAAAAGAATAAAATGGTAACAAATCATAAAAAATATTTTCCATTAATGCCTTTAGCATTTGAAAATTTCAATTTAAATGAGTACGATGTCATTTTAAGTAGTAGTAGTTCTTGTGCAAAAGGCATAATAACCAAACCGGGAAGTATACACATTTGTTATTGTCACACTCCTATGAGATATGCATGGGAATTAAGAGATGACTACATAGAAGGCATGGGAAAAATAAAAAGAAGACTTATAAAAATATTATTACATTATATGAGAATATGGGATTTATCAAGTGCTAGTAGAGTTGATTATTTTATTGCTAATTCAACTGCAGTGCAGAAAAGAATAAAGAAACATTATAAAAGAGATTCAGTAGTTATAAATGGACCAGTTAGATGTAATTTATTCAATATATCAGAAAACGATGGAGATTACTATTTTGTAATTTCTAGATTAGTAACATATAAAAGATTTGATTTGGCAGTAAAAGCTTGTAAAGAACTTGGAAAAAAATTAGTAGTAATAGGTGATGGACCAGAAAGAGGTAACCTAGAAAAAATTGCAGATGGAGATAAAAATATAGTATTTTTAGGTAGGCAACCAGATGATGTAGTAAAAAAATATATGGCAGAATGTAAAGCTTTATTATATCCAGGAGAAGAAGACTTTGGAGTAGTACCACTTGAAGCACAAGCAAGCCGGACGACCTGTAATTGCATTTGGCAAAGGTGGAGTACTAGATTCAGTTATAGATGGGGAAACAGGAGTATTTTTTGAAGAACAAACAGTAGAATCTTTAAAGTATGCTATACAAAAATTTGAAGGTATGACATTTGATAAGGAAAAAATTAGAGAACATGCTTTAGTATTTGATGAAAGTGTTTTTCAAAGAAAAATAAAAGAATTTATAGATGAAAAAATAAAAGAAAATCATTTATTAAATAAAGGAGAAACTTAATGAAAGTAGCTGTTGATGCAAGAATGATTAAAATGTCAGGAATAGGTGTATATATACAAAAATTAATGGAAAATAATTGTTATGATATAGCATTGGGAAAAAAAGAAGATATATATTCGGTTAAGGATAATATAGATACTATAGAATATGATGCTCCAATATATGGAATAAAAGAACAAATAAAATTTCCATACAGAAAATTAAAAAAAGAAAAAATAGATGTATTACATGTTCCACATTATAATATACCAATTTTTTATAAAGGTAAAATGGTAGTTACAATTCATGATTTAACTCATTTAGTTTATCCAGAATTTTTACCCAATAAACTTGCATATTTTTATGCTAAATTTATGTTATGGTTAGCTACAAAAAAAGCTACTAAAATAATAACTGTATCTGAAAATACGAAGAAAGATATACTAAAATTTTTTAAAGTAGATCCAAACAAAATTGAGGTCATATATAATGGGGTTGGAGAAGAATTTGTAAAAAAAGATAAAAATGAAATAAAGTATTTGTATAAAAGATTTAATATACCAGAAAATAAAAAAATATTAATGTATGTTGGAAATTTAAAACCACACAAAAATTTAGAGAGATTACTAGAAGCATATTCAAAAATAGATAATAAAGAAGAAACATGTTTGATATTAGTAGGAAAAGCTTTTGCTAATTATAATGTTTTAGAAGATAAAGAGAAAGAGTTAAAAATAAAAAAAAATGTTATTCATACAGGAATTGTTAATCAAGATGAATTAGTAGATTTGTATAATTTAGCTGATTTATTTGTTTTTCCTTCGTTGTATGAAGGCTTTGGACTACCAGTATTAGAAGCATTAGCATGTGAGACACCAGTAATCTGTTCTAATAATTCTTCGTTACCAGAAGTTGGTGGAGATTTAGTAGAATATTTTGATGCATTAGATATAAATGATATAAAAGAAAAAATACAAAAAATTAATGAATATGAAGTAAATATAAAAAGAAGCAAGAATCATTTAAATAAATATTTATGGTATAAAACATATGAAAAAACCTGGAGGCAATTATTAAAATATGAAAAGAAAAATTAATTTAGAAACATTTCTTATAAAGTTATATATAATAATTTTAATATTAGAAGCACCAATAAGATATATATTAAATTTATTAGACTTAGCTATATTTATTTATGTTAAAGATATGATATTAATTCTATTAATAGTATTAGGATTAAAAAATATTAAGTTTAATAAAGGACATTTTGTTGTTTTTATTATTATATCGATATCTTTTATTACAGCTAATATATATGTAGGTAATATTTTTCAAATAGGATTTTTTATATTAAAAATTCTTATTCCATTTTTAGTAGGAATGGTACAATATAGAAATATATTAGAAGATATACAAAAAAGTAAAAAATTTTATGAAATTTGTTTTGGAATTGTTATATTAGGAGTATTATTAAATTCAGTAATAACTTTTCCATGGGAAGGATTGAAATATAATATTGGTAATCATGTGATTTTAGGTAATAGATCATGGAAAACTGTAGGTCAAAAAAGAATAGCTGGATTTTCTAGAGCATCATATAATGCAGCAACTTATATATTATTTTTTGTAAGCTTAATACAATTGGATAATAAAAAACAAAAAATTATGAAATTATTTTGTTGTATAGTAGCTATTATTGGAATTATTTTAACAACAACAAAAGGAATTTTAATTACTTGCATTTTATTTTATATAATAAACTTCTTTAATTTTAAATTTAATAAAAAATTTTTAATAAATATATTAGTAACTATAATGATTTTGTTACCAATATTTTCGATTGTTTGTGATCCAATTTTTGAATATTTAAAAAATAATATTGAATATGAAATATACATAAAATATGTAGCATCATTTAGGGATAGATTGCAAAACACATGGCCAATTGCTTTAGAGCTTGCTACAAAATTTGGAAATGTTTTTTTGGGTAGAGGATTAGGTGGAATAGGTGCAAGTCAATTTTACTATGAATCTGAAATAATGTCTCCAGCAGACAATATGTTTGTGTATATGTATGTTACTTTTGGTGTGACAGTGTTATTAATAATTTATTACATAGTAAAAAAAATAAGTAAAATGGAATTTAGAAATCAAACAGAATTATATGTTTATAATATAATATTAATAATATGTTCATATGGTATTGTAGTAAATATTTTAGAAGAACAGTTATTGTGTATTTTATTTGGATCTTGTATTGGGTACTTTTTAAAAGATAAAAAAATAACTGATGAATAAGGGAATATTAATAGTTAATAAATATAATATTTTATACTGATGCAATTAGGTAAAGTAAAAATATATTTACTGATTTAGTTTTTTTATTTTTATATGAAACTTTATATTATATAGAGAGTAATATGATTATAAATATGATATTATTAATACTAAAATAATTTCCATTTAATGAATTTGAAAATAGAAAATTTAAATATATTGTCTGTATCAATTATATTATTTTTAAATATATGAAAAAGTGGAGGAAAAGTAATGAAAATATTAATAGTTAATGAAAATATTATAGGAGGTGGAGCTGAACAATCTTGCCTCAAAATGAAAAAATTATTAGAAGAACATGAGCAAGAAGTATATTATTTAACATTTGATGATAGATTTTATGAAAAAACTGAAAATATGATTAATAAAAACAATATTATAAATATAAAAGTAAATAAAAATATAATAAACAAATTAATATTTAAGCCAATATTGTATCTAAAAATAAGAAATATTTTAAGAAAAATATCTCCTGATAAAGTAATATTAAATAATATTTTTTGTAGTCCAATTACACAAATAACAGCTTTAAATGGTTATGAAATATACCAAATAGTAAGGGATTATACAATTGTGTGTCCCAAAATGACATCAGTTAAAATGGATTATAGCATATGTAATGGATATAATTATGAAAAATGTATTAAACAATGTACATATCATGATTCTAAAATACAATTAATTTTAAAATTGTATTTAGTTAAATATATGGAAAAATTAAGAAAAAAAATTGTAAAGCAATGTATAGCACCTAGTAAAAATTTAAATAAATATTTATTAAAATATGGTTATAAATCTTGTTGTATAAATAATCCAATGGATATATTTGAAGATAAATATGTTAAAGAAAAAGAATGGAATGAAAATTATAAAGAATATATATATGTAGGAATGATTAATCAAAATAAGGGTATATTCAAATTTTTAGATATATATAAAATATTTTCTCATGAAAGAAGTGTAAAATTAAAGATAATAGGCAAATGTATAACTAAGGAAGATCAAGAAAAATTAAACCAATATTTAAAAGAAAATAGTAAAATAGAATTTCGAGGATATATGTCACATGATGAAACAATAAAAGAAATAAGAAAATCAGATTTTATTGTAGTGCCATCATTATGGATTGAAAATTATCCAACTACAGCTTTAGAAGGAATGTTATATGGAGCAGTTGTATTAGGAAGTAATAGAGGTGGAATACCAGAAATAATAGGGAAGAATAGAGGAATAACATTTGATATTTTAAATTATGAAGATATATTAAGTAAATTAGAAAAATCATATAAAATGTCAAGAGATGATTATATAAAACTCAAAAAAAATGCTTATGAATATATTGTAAATAATAATTCATTTGATACATATTATAAAAAATTAATGAATATATTGAATGATAAATAAATAATGTAAGGAGAATAAAATGAAAAGAATATTATTTGACTTATTAAATGCACAGCCAGCTGGAGAATCTAAATTTCATGGTGGAGGAGAATATATAAAAACTATTTTTGAAAATCTAGTAAGAAAATATAGTGATAAATGTGAAATTATTACTTTTTTTGATAAAGATAGATTTATTGATGAATGGATAAAAGATTTAATAAAAAATAAACACATTAGGTGTTATGACATTAAAAAAATTGAAGATATAAAAACAATAATTAATAAAGAAAATATAGATATTTATTATTCAGGGTTACCATATGATTTAAAAAAAGAATATTTTCCAAAAGATATTTGTAAAATTGGAACAATTCATGGACTAAGGAGCATAGAAAAGGATGTAGATAAATATACATATTTATATTCAGATAATGAAAGCTTTATAAAAAATTTTATTAAAATTGTTACAAAGATTATTTCTATAAGGGAGAAAAAAAAATATTTAGGTGTAATTAATTTATTAGATAAAATAATATGTGTATCTGAACATACGAAGTATTCAATATGTAATTACTATCCAAATATTTCAACAGATAATATAGAGGTCTTTTATTCACCAATAAAAAAAATAAATATTGATGAGATACAAAATAACTATGAAGAAAAATATATATTATTATTAGGTGGAGATAGATGGATTAAAAATTCATATAGAGCGATAAAAGCTATAGAAGGATTATTTGATGATGGAAGATTACAAGATTATAAGATAATTATTGTTGGTAAATTATCAAATAAAATTAAAAAGAGAATAAAACATATTAGTAGATATGAATTATTAGATTATGTTGAACCAGAAAAGTTAGAAGAATTATATAGAAACTGTGATATATTTTTATACCCAACTTTAAATGAAGGCTTTGGGGTACCTCCAATAGAAGCAATGAAATATGAAAAAACATGTATTGTATCAGCTATTACATCACTACCGGAAATATATGGAAATTCAGTGTATTATACTAATCCTTATGATATATATGAAATAAGGAATAGAATATTAAAAGCTACTAATCAAAAAATTTCTACAGATATAATAAAAGCACAGATAGAAAAAATAAATAAAAAACAAAAGGAAGACTTAGAAAAAGTATGTGAATATATAATTCAAATTAACAATTAGTAAAATAATATATAAAGAGGAAAGGTATGGAAAAAAAAGTAATAAAAGCAGGTATTGGATATACTATAGGAAATATAGCAATAAAATGTGTGTCATTTATAACATTGCCAATTTTTACAAGATTATTAACAACACAAGACTATGGACTATTTAATGCATATATGTCGTATGAATCAATATTATGTATATTTATAGGATTATCTTTGAATATTAGCATAAAAACGGCTAAATATGACTTTAAAGAAGAATATGATAAATTTTTATCATCAATAATATTATTAGAAATATTTTCTTATGTAGGAATTACAATATTATTAAATATTGCATATGATTTAATATCACCATTTTTTGGATTTGGAAGAATAATATTAAATGTATTAACATTACATAGTTTAGGTACAGCTTTAATTAATTTCTATAATCAAAAAATTGCTTTAGATTATGAATATAAAAATTTTTTAAAAATATCAGCATATAATGTAGTGTTGAATGTAGTATTATCTATATTATTAATTATAACAGT
>CANQTJ010000016.1 GCA_947626705.1 uncultured Clostridia bacterium
TATATGGAAGGAGAAAGATACAATGCAAGTAGTTGAAATGTTACAAAGGGAAATGAAAAAAGAAAGAATTATTGGAAAAAGATTAGGGCTGGAAAAAGGCAGAGAAGAAGGCAGAAAAGAAACAAAAATAGAAATGATTAAAAATATGAGAAAGAATAATTTGTCAATAAAAACAATTTCGTTAATTTCAGGATTAAATGATGAAGAAATAAATCAAATATTAAAAAATTAAAAGATTATAATTATAATTTTCTTAACTTAATTAAAAGGAAGTAAGTTTAGTATAGCTTACTTCCTTAATTTTGTTACATTTTTAATATAACAAAATTTTAATAAAAATATAAAAAAGTATTTACAAAAAAATATATAAATGTTAAAATTCTAAAAAGAAAAAAACTAATAACAAATCTACATAATAAAATAAAATTGGAGAAAAATAAACAAAAGAGGAAAGGAGAAAATAAATGAAGTTGAACAAAAAAACAGATAAAGAAAATAAAGGAATAACATTAGTAGCATTAGTGGTAACAATAGTTATTTTATTAATTTTAGCAGGAATATCAATAGCACAACTAACAGGTAATGGATTATTTGAAAATGCAAAATTAGCAAAACAAAAGACAGAACAAAAACAAGATGAAGAAAATCAAACATTAGGAGAGTATATAAATAAAATAAATAATATATTACAGGAAATATAGATAGTTCTAGAGAAGAAGTAAGTGCAAAAAAGGGAAAATGGGAGATACTTGCTAGTACAACAAGCACTACAGAAACAGAATATACAGTTAAAGATTTAAAACAATTTTCAGAGATAGCAGTTGTTGTGTGGAGTTCAGATAAAATACTATCAAGTACGCCAATATCATATCAACTTTTTTCAGAATCATCTCTTGTATATGCAGGTTATTATAATGGACAGCCAATAATTGGATTAGGTTCATATATAAATGATACAACAGTAAAATTATATTGTGCTTATAGTTCTGCTACCAAAGTAGATTTATATGGTATATATTAAAAATAAAAAATATGTAGTAAAACAAAAAAAGCCGAATAAAAATTAATTAAGAATAATTTTTAGGAGGCTTTTTATAATGAAAATAAACAACAAAAAAATACATACACACAACCAAAAAGAAAAACAAAACAAAAGAAAAATACTTATAATAGCAATAATATTAGCAATTATAATAATAGGAACGATTTTTTTTATAAAAATTAACAATAAAACGGCTAAAACTTCAAAAATTGGAAACAATAGTAGTAGTCAAGAAATTGTAGATTATATTTTAAATATTAGTTCTTATGAAGCACAAATAGAAGTAGAAACCAAAAGTAACAAAAATACAAATAAATATAAAATAAATCAACAATACATAGATAATGGAAAAAGTGTACAAGAAATAATTGAACCCACAAATATAGAAGGAGTCAAAATAATAAAAGAAAACAATAACCTAAAGATAGAAAATACAAAATTAAGTATAACAAAAATAATAGAAAATTATCAAGATATAACAAAAAACAATCTGGACTTAAGCACTTTTATAGAAAATTATAAAAACAACTCAAATTCAAGATTTAGAGAGGACAATAATCAAATCATAATGGAAACAACATCAATAGCAGAAAATAACTATCAAAAATATGAAACATTATATGTATCAAAAACAAATGGAAATCCTATAAAATTGGAAATAAAAGATACTAACCAAAATCTAACAATTAACATAATATATAATGAGATAAAGATAAATAAATTAGCAAATGATAATATATACGCATTTAAATTATATGGAGTATTAAAAGGAATATAAATTTATCTTTACAAACTAATATAAAAAAATACAAGCTTGACACATACCAATATTAGGAGTGAATAATATGATAATAAAAAGAGGAGATATGTTTTATGCCGATTTAAGTCCTGTAGTAGGTTCAGAACAAGGAGGAATACGACCAGTATTAATTATACAAAATGATATGGGGAATAAATATAGCCCAACAGTTATTGCAGCAGCAATAACATCACAAACTAACAAAACCAAATTACCAACACATATAGAAATTGATTCAGAAAAATGCGGATTAAAAAATGATTCTGTTGTTCTAGCAGAACAAATTAGAACTATTGATAAAAGTAGATTAAAAGAAAAGATAGGACATATAGAAGATGAAAAAATAATAAATGAAATAAATAATGCTTTAGGAGTAAGTTTTGGATTAGATGAGTAAAAATAAATAATGATGTAGTTTTATATAACATTAAAAGACAGAAACACTATAATAATAAAGTGTTTCTGTTTTAAATTTGACTTAAACTTTTAATTTTTTTATAACTTTAATTTCCTCAAAAAGCTTTTTAATATGTTCATTTTTATTTTGAATTATATTTCTATAAGAAGTCAAAATTTCCTTATAATTATCAACTGTTTCTTCACCAATAAGTAAATATTTCATACCATCAAGATAATAATTTTGTTTACTTTGACTTTTAGAAGCTAATCTTTTTTTATCATACTTTTCTATTTCTTCAAGACGTTTAATTTCAGGTTTTAAATCTTTCAAATAATCCATAACACAAGAAATTTCATATTCTGTATCGTCAATAACAACTTTTATTAAAGCTTTAACTATAACAGGATTAGTTTTACCTACTTTTTTATCTTTAACAGGCACTTTATAATTATCAGGATCTTTTATAGGTTTACATTCATCTATCAAAATTTTAAGAGTATCAATTATACCAATATGCGATTTATACTGCCTTTTACTAACTATGGCATCATATTCATCAGCAACACGAATAATTTGACCTTCATAAGGAATATCTTTTTTTACTAAAGCATTCGGATATCCAGTACCATTTAAGGCTTCATGATGATAAAGAGTCCCAGCAGCGTAAGGTCTTAATTTTAAGTCATTCATACAAATTTTGTGACCTATAGAAGTATGTTTTTTCATAATTTCATATTCTTCATCAGTTAAAGGCCCATTTTTTTGTAAAACACTAGGAGGTATAAATTGTTTTCCAATATCATGTAAATATGCACAAATTGTACAATATTCTGTAAAACTTTTTGAACAATGCAGATATTCACAAATTCTACAAACCAAAGTTGCAACATTTTCTGAATGTTGCCTAGTAAATATATCTAAACTTCCTAAAATATTCAATTGATATTGCATATTTTTATCTAAATTATAAGATTTTAAACTGGTTCTATCATAAAAATCAAAAATTTCTTTAGCCATAATATTCTCCTTTATTATAATTATTTCTATATAAAAATTTTAACATAAAAAATAAATTAGTTCAATGTTATAGGATAATAAAAATCTTATATTTCAAGCATTTTTTTGTATTAATTAAAAATAAAACATTATCTTGTAACAGTTAAATCAATATTTATTTTAAAATAATTGTAAAATTAAAAAAGATATGCTAAAATGTAGTTACGGTTTGCTGAAAATAAAAATTATTAAAAATTTTGGAGGAAAAATAATGTATAGAACAAAAACATGTGGAGAATTAAACACAACAAATATAAATGAAGAAGTAGAACTTGCAGGTTGGATACAAAAAATTAGAAACTTAGGAGCTATGATATTTATAGACTTAAGAGATCAATTTGGAATAACACAAGTAGTAATCGATGATGAAAAATTACAAAAACAAACAAAAGAGTTAACAACAGAAAGTTGTATCCACATATCTGGAAAAGTTGTGGAAAGAAGTAATAAAAATACAAAAATATCAACAGGAGAAATAGAAGTAATTGCAAATAAAATAGAAGTATTAGGAAAATGTAAAAATATACTTCCATTTGAAATAAATACAGACCAAGAAGTAAGAGAAGATTTAAGATTAGAATATAGATTTTTAGATTTAAGAAATGAAAAATTACACAATAATATATTGCTTCGTTCAAAAATATTAAAAACATTAAGAGATAAAATGTACGAATTAGGATTTAGCGAAATTCAAACTCCAATTTTAGCAAATTCATCACCAGAAGGAGCAAGAGATTATCTAGTACCAAGTAGATTAAATCCAGGAGAATTTTATGCACTACCACAAGCACCTCAACAATTTAAACAATTATTAATGGTAGGTGGGTTTGATAAATATTTTCAAATAGCTCCATGTTTCAGAGATGAAGATCCAAGAGCAGATAGAGCTCCAGGAGAATTTTATCAACTAGATTTTGAAATGAGTTTTGCTACACAAGAAGATGTATTTAAAGTAATAGAAGAAGTAGTACCATATACATTTGAAAAGTTCACAAATTGGAAAGTAGATAAAGGCCCATTTTTAAAAATACCATATAAAGAAGCTATGGAAAAATACGGAATTGATAAGCCAGACTTGAGAAACCCATTAATAATACAAGATGTTACAGAATGCTTTAAAAATTCTGAATTTAAAGCATTTGAAGGAAAGACAATAAAAGCAATCATTGTACCAAATGGAGCAGAGCAAGGAAGAAAATTCTTTGATAAGATGACAGAATTTGCAATTGAAGAAACTGGTGCAAAAGGATTAGCATGGACAAAATACGAAACAACAGGAGAAGTTACAGGTGGAATTGCAAAATTTATAACTTCAGAAATAAAAGAACAATTAGAAAATAAATATGGAATGACTAAAAATTCAAGTGTATTCTTTATAGCAGATGAATTTAAAACAGCACAAAAAATAGCAGGATTAGTAAGAATAGAATTAGGAAAAAGATTAGATTTATTAGAAAAGAATGTATATAGATTTTGCTATATAGTAGACTTCCCTATGTATGAGCTATCAGATGAGGGAACTATAGACTTTAACCATAATCCATTTTCAATGCCACAAGGAGGAATGGAAAGTTTAGAAACAAAAAATCCATTAGATATTTTAGCATATCAATATGATTTAGTATGTAATGGATATGAAATGGCATCAGGAGCAGTAAGAAACCATAATCCAGAAATAATGGTAAAGGCATTTGAAATTGCAGGATATAAAGAAGATGATGTAAAAAATAGATTTGGAGCATTATATAATGCATTTCAATATGGAACACCACCACATGCAGGAGCTGCACCAGGTGTAGACAGAATGGTAATGTTAATAGAAGATTCACAAAATATAAGAGAAGTAATAGCTTTTCCTAAGAATAAGAAAGCAAGAGATTTACTTATGGGAGCACCATCAACAGTTTCAGAACAGCAATTAAAAGATGTTCATATAGATTTAAGAAAAGATGTATAGGAATATTCATAAAAGTTCATTATATAAGAGATAAATAGGAAAAATTTACTTAAAAAGGAGGATATAAAAATGGAATATAGATATGAACCACAAGGAGTATGCTCATCTGAAATGATTATTGAAGTTGATAATGATATAATAAAAAAGGTTATTATTGAAGGTGGGTGTGCAGGAAATACAGTTGGAGTTTCCAGACTAATTGAAGGAATGAATATACAAGAAGCAATAAAAAGGCTAAAAGGAATACCTTGCGGAAGAAGAGAAACTTCGTGCCCAGATCAACTAGCTAGAGCATTAGAAGAAATATTAAATAAAAAAGATGCAATTTAAATAAAATAAGTAAACTAAGATTTTTCAAATAAAAGAATAATTTGGAAATCTTAGTTTATTATATTATAGGAAACTTAAATTTAATATTAAGCGGATAGAATAAAATCCTTATTAGCAAGTAGTAATTTTTTTATTAATTCAATTTGTGTTTTAGATAAATGAGAATTATTTTCTAAAGAATATAATTCTTTTACCAATATACCTAAATTTAAATCTGAATCTAAATCCATATTAGAATTTTTAATATTTTTGCTATCAGATACACCAAGCAAATAATCTATAGATATATTGAATACAGAAGCAATTTTAGCAACAACATCTAAACGAGGAATCCTTTCACATGTAAGATATCTACAAATAGTAACATTTGAAGTACCTATTTGCTTTGCTAACTCAGTTTGTGTCATATTATTATCATCTAATAACACGCTTAACCTATAACTAAATTTTTCTACTTTAAAATCCATTGATACCTCCTATATCAAATATTATAGAACTATAACTAATAAGTTCTATAATACTTACCAAAGTTATAAATATAAAAATATATTAACCAATTGGTAAGATATAAAAACAATAGCAAACACATAGTAAAAAGACAATAAACTAAATACAGACAAGTTTACACAATTAAAAAAATATAATAAATTAAAAAAATTAATTAATAAAATCATAAAAATTTCTAAATTCATAACCTTCAGAACGCAAAAAAGATATAGAATCTTTTAAAACATAATATGTTTTATTAACATCAGCAGTATCATGCATTAATATAATAAGCGTACCTTTATTTTTAGAACTTCTTTTTAAATTATTTAATAATTCATAATTTGAGAATTTTCTTTCGGAATCTTTATTTAAACAATTCCAATCAACGTAAACATAATCTAGACTAATTAAAACATCAAGAGCCTTCTTTTTTTGACTAGAATATATATGAGACATAAAACCATTAGGAAATCTAAAAATATGTGAACAATAATTGTCTATACCAATCGCCTTAGAAATTTCCAAATCTGTTGAGATAACCTCATTTTTAAAGCTTTCCATATCTTTATATAGAAGAGAATTATTATGATTATACCCATGATTTGCAATATAATGTCCCTCTTTATAAGCACGTTTTACTAACTCAGGATTTTCCTTAACATTTTTTCCAACAACAAAAAAGGTTGACATTACATTTTCTTCCTTTAAAATATCTAATATTTTTGCAGTTGCTTTAGTTGTTGGACCATCATCAAAAGTCAAATAAGCTATTTTTTCATTTGAATTTGTAATATCATTTAAAGAATTTTTATTTTTAAAATTTAAGAAACAATTTTTATCTAATTCAATAGCAAAAGAAGGCGAAACACAGATAAAATAATAAAAAAGAAAAAATAAAGAAATTAAAAATAGGATAATAAATAAATATAAAAATTTACACTTTTTTATAAAAATAATTTTCATAAAGAAATCACCATTTAATATATATGAATAAAAAATGCTTATATACTTATTTTAAAGTACATAAGCAAACATTTTTTTATTTTATAGACAATGATTCATCTTTTGTAATATATCCATATTCAAGCATCTTATTTAACACGTGATATTGACGCTTTTTGGCTAAATCTGGATTAACAGTAGGAGCATAAACAGATGGAGCATTTGGAACACCAGCAAGCATAGAAGATTCATCTAAATTTAAATCTTTTGGAGATTTATTATAATAACCATAACTTGCTTTATAAATTCCATAATAACCATCACCAAAATAAGCAGTATTTACATACAATTCAAAAATTTCATTCTTCGTATAATTTTTTTCTAAATCATACGAAGCAAATATTTCAGCAATCTTTCTAATCCAAGAAGTTTCTTGATTAAAAATAACATTTTTAGCAACTTGTTGAGTAATAGTACTGCCACCTTCTTTTAATTCATGACTTTTTAAATTAGTAAACATAGCTCTTCCAATTGCTATAAAATCAACTGAACCATGATCGTAGTATCTATGGTCTTCAACACTTATTACAGCATTTCTATAATATGAAGACATATCTTCAAATTTAACAAAGTTTTCTTGATTTACAATTTCATCTATTCTAGTTATTAGAGGCTTTTCTTTTAATGCTTTAGAATAATGAGAATGTCCAATTAGTAATATTATTGAAGATGCTAAAATTATTAAAATTATAATTGTAAATATTAGTTTTTTTAAAAATTTCATAATATTTAACCTTTCATTTAATGAGGTTTGTTAGCATTTACATTTAAAGTATATAAAATTCTAATACATCTGTCAATATAATTTTAAATATTATAATGTTTTATGTATGCTAGTTTATTTAAAATTTAATATACAATTGAAAAAAAGTGATAATGAAAATTATAGAATTGTAGGATTAGAATATAAAAATAAATAACCAATCTAAATTTTTAAAGTTTTTTATAAAAATACTTGACAAATCAAGAAAAATAGTGTAAAGTATATTAGCATTACAAATACATTTAGAAAATGCAAAAAAGAGGTAGTATTTATGGATAAAAATGTTGAAATAAGTATATTATGTGATTTATATGGTAAATTATTAACTAAAAAACAATATGAATTCCTAAATGACTACTATAATAATGACTTGTCGCTATCAGAAATAGCAGAAAATAATAATATAACAAGGCAAGCAGTTAGAGACATAATAAAGAAGGGAGAGAAAAAGCTTTTCGAATACGAGGAAAAGTTATTATTTATGAAAAGGATGTTAAATCAAGAAAAAACTATACAACAAATTTTATCAGAATTAGCAAAAATAAAGAAAGACTCATCTGATGAAAAAGTAGCAAATATCTTAGAAACAATAAAAAAAGAACTAAACTATTTAGTATAAAAAATAAGCTTTTAGGAAGGAATGAAATATATGGCTTTTGAAGGACTATCTTCTAGATTGCAAGAGATAACAAGAAAATTAAAAGGAAAAGCGAGAATTACTGAAACAGATTTAAAAGAAATGTTAAGAGAAGTAAAACTTGCATTACTAGAAGCTGATGTTAACTATAAAATAGTAAAGGAATTTATATCAAAAATACAAGAAAAAGCATTAGGACAAGATGTACTAAAATCATTAACACCAGGACAGCAAGTTATAAAAATAGTAAAAGATGAATTAATAGAACTATTAGGTGGAACTGAAACAAAAGTTAATTTTTCACCAAATCCACCAACTATAATAATGCTAGTAGGACTTCAAGGTTCTGGAAAAACAACAACAGCAGGAAAACTTGCAAATATATTCAGAAAACAAGGTAAAAAGCCGTTATTGGTAGCATGTGATATATATAGACCTGCTGCCATCAAACAATTACAAGTTGTAGGAAATCAATTAAATATTCCTGTATATTCAAATGAACAATCAAAAGATGTAGTTCATATTGCAAAACAAGCTATGAATGTAGCTATATCAAAATTAAATGATGTAATTATTTTAGATACAGCTGGACGTTTACAAATAGATGAGCAGTTAATGGAAGAATTACAAAATGTAAAGAAAAATGTAAAACCTCATGAAATATTGTTAGTAGTTGATTCAATGACTGGTCAAGAAGCAGTAAATGTTGCTCAAACTTTTAACGAAAAAGTTGGAATAGATGGAATAGTATTAACAAAGTTAGATGGAGATACCAGAGGAGGTGCAGCGCTTTCTGTTAAAAAAATTACAGAAAGACCAATTAAGTTTGTAGCAAATGGTGAGAAACTAAGTGATATAGAAGTTTTCCATCCAGATAGAATGGCATCAAGAATTTTAGGTATGGGAGATATTTTAGCAGTTATAGAAAAAGCAGAAGAAACATTTGACTTAGAAGAAGCAGAAAAATTAGAAAAAAAGATGAGGAAAAGTGAGTTAGATTTAGATGACTATTTAGCTCAAATAAGACAAATGAAAAAAATGGGATCTTTCTCATCATTATTAAAATTAATCCCTGGTATGAATCAATTTAAAGACTTAAAAATAGATGACAAAGAATTTGTAAAAATAGAAGCTATTATATGCTCAATGACACAAAAAGAAAAAAGAAATACAAGTATTTTAAACGCAAGTAGGAGAATAAGAATAGCTAAAGGAAGTGGAACTACCGTACAAGATATAAATAAATTTATAAAATCTTTTGAAATGACACAAAAAATGATGAAACAAATGAAAAATAAAGGCGGTATGAAAAAACTTATGAATGGAATCGACCAAAATGCACTAAAAAATTTCAAAATATAAATACCATTCGTATATTTTATTAAGTTATTAAATTTTAAGTTAACTGTATAAAGCAAAGCCAGTTACAGATAACTTATACAGAATTAAAAAATAATTCTGTATACTAAAAAATATAAATAAATTAAAAGAATGTTCCTAAAATTAAAAAAAGAAAATAAGGAACATAATTCCTAAGGAGGTGAACGTAAAATGGTAAAAATAAGATTACAAAGAGAAGGAAAGAAAAAAGCTCCTTTCTATCATATAGTTGTAGCTGATTCTAAATCTCCAAGAGATGGAAAAATTATTGAACAAATTGGAACTTATGACCCAATGACAAAACCATCTACAATAGTATTAAATAAAGAAAAAGTTGAACAATGGATTAAAAATGGTGCAAAACCAACAGAAACAGTTAAAAAATTAATTGAAAATGTAGCAAAATAATTTTTTTTCAGAAAGGAAAATTAAATGAAAGAAATTGTGGAAACTATAATATTAAACCTTGTAGACAATAAACAAGATGTAGAAGTAAAAGAAGTGCAAGGAGAAAAATCTATAGTATATGAAGTTAAAGTTGCAAATGAAGATATGGGTAGAGTAATAGGAAAACAAGGAAAACTTGCAAAATCTATAAGAACTGTTATAAAATCAATTGGAGCTAGAGAGCATAAAAAGGTAACAGTAGAATTTATAGATTAGTTGAGGTAACCAATATGCAGGAATTTTTGGAAATAGGTCAAATTGTTAATACATTTGGCATAAAAGGTTTAGTTAAAGTAAAACCTTATACAGATGATATTAATAGATTTGATAATTTAAAAAATGTATATGTTGAAACAAATAAATCAAAAAAACAATATGAAATAGAAGAAGTAAAATATCATAAAGATATGGTTTTAATAAAATTTAAGGGGATAGATAAAATAGAAGATGCAGAAATGCTTAGAAATTCTTATTTAAAAGTAGACAGAAAAGATGAACCTGAATTACAAGAAGGTACATATTATATAGTTGATTTATTAGGATTAGAAGTATATTCTGATGAAGGAAATTTACTTGGAAAAGTAGATGATATATTCAATAATGGAAGTACAGACATATACGTTATAAAAGATGAACTTGGTAAACAATTATTATTACCAGCAATATCTGATGTAATAAAACAAATTAATTTAAAAGAAAAAAAGATAGTCGTTCATATAATTAATGGATTATTATAAAGGAGAAAAAAATGCAATTTGATGTTTTAACACTTTTTCCAGAAATGTTTGAAATTTTAAATAAAAGCATAATTGGAAAAGCAAAAGAAAAAGGACTAATAAATATTAATTTAATAAATATTAGAGATTTTTCAAAAAACAAACATAAAAAAGTTGATGATACTCCTTATGGTGGCGGAGCTGGAATGGTAATGATGCCAGACGTAGTATATGATGCATACAAGTCTATAAAAGATAATAAAGCAAAAGTTATATATATGTCACCACAAGGAAACAAAATAACCCAAAAAAAAATAGAAGAACTATCTAAAGAAAAACATTTAATTCTTCTATGTGGACATTATGAAGGGATAGACCAGAGAGTATTAGACGAGATTGTTGATGAAGAAATTTCAATAGGGGATTATGTATTAACAGGTGGAGAACTACCAGCAATGGTTTTAATAGATTCAGTTAGCAGATATATAGAGGGAGTTCTAAAGGAAGATTCAACAAAAGAAGAATCATTTTCACAAGGACTTTTAGAATATCCACAATACACAAGACCAGAAATTTTTCAAAATAAAAAAGTACCAGAAGTATTACTATCAGGTCATCATCAGAATATTGAAAAATGGAGAAGAAAGCAAAGTTTGAAAATAACTTTAAATAAAAGGCCAGACCTTTTAAAAGAAATAAATTTATCAGATGAAGATAAAAAATATTAAAAGAAATAAAAATGAAGTGCCAAACAAAGTAGGCACCGCTCAAAAGGCAGAGTTTAGAAAATAATTATTTTTTCTAAATGAATAGAGTCTTAAGAAAGGAATGAAAAAAATGGATATTATTAAATCAATAGAACATGAACAACTTAAGAATAAAATACCAGAATTAAAAGTTGGTAATACAGTAAAAGTACATGTAAGAATAAAAGAAGGAAACAAAGAAAGAATCCAAGTTTTTGAAGGAATTATAATTAAAGTTCAAGGTGGAGGAGTTAATCAAACATTTACAGTAAGAAAAACATCTTATGGTGTTGGCGTTGAAAAAACATTTTTAGTACACTCACCATTAGTTGAAAAAGTTGAATTAGTTAGAGTAGGTAAAGCAAGGAGAGCAAGATTATTCTATCTAAGAGATAGAGTTGGTAAAGCTGCTAAAACTAAAGAACAAGTTGGTGCTAGAATTGAAGATAAAGAGATTACTATTAAAGAAGATTTAGTAGAAGAACCAATTGCAGAAGAAGTTAAAGAAGAAGTTGTTGAAAGTCCAGCAGTAGAAGAAGTTAAAGAGGAAGTTGTTGAAACTCCAACAGTAGAAGAAGTTAAAGAAAAAGTTGATGAAACAATAGTTGAAAATGCAGAAAAAGTAGAAGAAAAAACTGTAACAGCAGAAACTGAAACAGAATCTAAAACTGAAACAGAAAAAACAACAGAGAAAAAAGAAGATAAAGCTGAATAATTTTAAGCAAAAAGCTCACAGATGTGAGCTTTTTATAGTATAATAACCTTATATCTTTATAAATAATTACACTAAAAAAGACTATTTAATGTAATATACCAAAGATTTTTTTTATTAATATATTCTTATTATTATCTATATTACTTAAAAATCCGATGATAAGATTCATTTAAAGTACAATATTTATCAATTATAGTTAAAACATAACTTTCTTTATATTTAGGAAGAAAAACAGTAACAGGCCACATGTGTTTAAGTATAATATCAGCTTCTTTATCATTTAAATTAAAAAATTTTGACGCATTCTCATAAGCTGTTTTTGGGTGAGTAAAAGCATGAAAACCTTTTCTACCATTTTCTTTTTTTCTCCAATCATATAAAAATAAATCATGTAACATTGCAGCCCTTGCACAAGAAGTATAATCTAAATGAAATTTTTTACAATAAATATAACAATAATATGAAACTACAAAACAATGGTCAAAACAATTTGTATTATAGTGTTGGCGAAAATTTTTCATTTGTTTAACATTTTCATTTTCAATTATATCTTTAATAATTTCTATAAAATCAAAATCATCATAAATTTTGGTTATTAATTTATTCAATAAAAACACCTTGCTTCTAAATTATTCTATAACTATTATATTGAAAAATATAATCATAGTCAATGGAAAAATTTTTTTATTTTTTAACTTTAAAATAAATATTGACATATAAAATAATAAATATTATAATATAGATAAAAATTTACATATAAATTATAATAAAAAATGTGTAAAAAATAAAAAATAAGGAATACTTCATAGAAAGAGAGGTGTTTTTAAATGAATAATAAAATAGAATTTTTTGAAAACGGTGATTATAAATTTATAATGAATTTAATAGACAAAAAAATGGAAATATTAAAAAATATAAAAGAATTTAACGAACAATATGCAAAACTATATGATTGCATTGATGAACTCCAGATAATTTTAGATGATAAACAAAAAGAAAAATTTAATGAAATAATAACACTATTTTATAATACAGAAGAATACTATATTTCTCTAGCATATTCTTTAGGCGTTAAATATGGAAAAGATTTAGAAAAAATATAGATAATAAAACTTATAAATTTAGATAAAACTAATTTTATAAGTTTACTTTTTTAAAAAATAATCTATAAAATGTAAGATACTTTCTTTATCTCTTTTAGTTAACTTTTTAAACTTTTCTTCATATATAGAAACAGAAGATTTTAAATTTTCATCTAATAAATCATATAAAATAATATCAGGAGTTATTTGGTAAGCGTTACACAATTTAATTAAAGTGTCGATACTTCCCTTTGAAAGACCTCTTTCTATTTGACTAATATGTCTAGGCTCTAGTCCTGTTAATTCAGCTACTTGATTTTGAGTTAGATTATTTTTTAATCTATATTCTTGACATATATTGCCTATATGTTTATTAATATCTTTTTTTTCCATAAATTAATATTCCTTTCATAGCTATAAATTTAGTTGAAAAAATTATGATAATTTCTAACTTTTTCCCTTTTTTACAATATAATACAATATTTTTATGATTTTTTGGAATGATTTTATATATGATAAAAATCTATTATAAAATGACAAAAATCGCAAAAAATATTTACAATTTTTTTGTGTAATGATAAAATTTAAAATGATAAAAGTCGCTTTTAAATTTATTAAACAAAGAAAAGATTATGAGGTCTTTCTAATGTTTATATAGATTAATTAATGGAAAAAATAATATAAATAATTAATATGGGAGGAAACGCTAATGAAAAAGAAAAAATTAATAATAATATTATTGTTAATTATTATTGTAGCGATATTTTTTATAATGGGAAAAAACGGATTTATAGAAAATGTAACAAGAATAATAAGAGGAGAAGAAGATAGACAAGAAGAAATAGGTGAACTATTTTCATATATAGTATATGACAATAAAGATGAAGAAAATACAAAAGTACTTATAACAGTTAATAGTGAAAGTGGAATAGAGTATATACAATGTCCAAATGGAAATAAAATAGATGGACAAGGAAAGAAAAAATTAGGGATTGATTATGGAGTAAATAAGGAACAAGAATATAAATTTATAATAAAAGAAATAAATAATGAAGAACAAGAAAAGAAATTATATATAGATAACAATATTATAGAAAATACTGCTGTAAAATTGAACATAGAAGATATAGAAGGATATACAACATTTAATTGTGAAAATATAATAAATTTTGATGGATATAATGAGTGCTATTATAAAATTGGAGAGAAAAATGATGAATGGAAAAAAGGAACACAAGACTATATGTTCGATTATGATATTATACAAAAAGGTTTAGATAATGACGATGATACAGTGACAATATCTGCAAAGATAGTAAATGATACAAATGGAAATGAAGTTATAATAAGTAAAAAAATAGATATTGTAGAAGTACAAGAAGATAAGGAAATACAGGCAGAAAGTTTAATAAAAGCTATAAGTGGAGAAAATGTAAAAACAGGAAAATATAAAATAACTGTAAACAGCGAAACTTATAATGCCAAAGTATATAATATTGTAGGAAATACAGATATAATTATGGATACATCTATTGGAGTAGAAGAAGATGTAGGAACAGCAGATGGATATGCACAAAATATGATAATATTAAAAGTAAATGGAAATCTAACAGTACAAGAAGGAAAAACATTATTGCCTTATGGAAATAAGTATGGAGGTCCAAAGGGAATGTTTGTATATTGTACAGAAACATTGACTAATAATGGAACAATAAGTATGACAGGAAGAGGAGCAAAAGCAAAAGGACAAGATGTTTATCTATGGAAAAATGGAAATGGAAATTATGAGTTTGTTCCAGCAACAGGAATAACAGGAGGAATAGGTGGAACAGGTGGGATAGATAAAAAATATAATGGACAAAGTGGTTCAACTCCAAGTAATGCTTCTAGTAGAATGACAGGTGGCGGCGGAGGTGGTGCTGGTCAATATAGTGAATTTAAAGGAGGGACAGGAGGAACTGGTACATCATATTCAGGAGGAACTGGAGGAGGCGGTGCTTCAGAAGCTAATGCTATAAATGGTTCAGATGACGGTGCATCAGGTGGCTCAGGTGTATCTAAAACTACAAGTTTAAAGGTGCATGTTGGTGCTGGTGGAGGAGCTGGAAATCCTGGTGGAAATGGATCTAATGATGGAATAGCAGGATCTAATGGAACAGGAGGATTACTAATAATCTATTCACGAATTTTTGATAATGAATCGACGATTTCTTCCAATGGGGCATCTGGTGGTTCAGCATATAGAGCTGGTGGTGGTGGCTCAGGTGGAGGTTCAATTAATATTTTTTATAGAGAAAAGAAAAACAAGGGAACTATACAAGTAAATGGAGGAGCTGGAGGTATTGCTACAAGAAATGGAGAAAGTGCTCCACGGAGGAGCAGGAGGAAATGGCTCAGTTACAATTGGCAATATTTCTACAGGAACATTTACAAAAGATGAATAAAAATAAATATTACTTTAATTTTAACAAAATAAAAAATATAAGGCTCTATTTATAATAGGGTCTTTTAAAATTAAAAAAATTTATATGTTGCTTTTTAAAATTTGGTATGCTAAAATATTTTACAGAAGATAATTAAATAAAATAAAAAGGAGAAAAAACATGAAAAAACGTGAAAACCTTGAGAGAGTACACACACACACACACACACACACACACACACACACACACAAGTAATTTTAATAAAAAAATAATATTAGCATTAATTATATCAATAATTATAATTTTTATATTTTTTATAATGCAAAGAAATGGACTTATAGAAAAAGCAACAAGAATAATAAGAGGAGAAGAAGAAAGACAAGAAGAAAAAGCTGAACTATTTTCATATATAGTTTATGACAATAAAGATGAAGAAAATACAAAAGTACTTATAACAGTTAATAGTGAAAGTGGGATAGAATATATACAATGCCCAAATGGAAATAAAATAAACGGAAACGGTAAACAAAAAGTAGGACTTGACTACGGAGTAAAAAAAGATGAAAAAGTACTATTTAAAATAAAGGAAATAGACAAACAAGAACAAGAAGAAGAAATATGTGTTACAGAGGAAATGATAGAAAAAATAGCAGTACAAATAAATATATTAACAGATGTAAAAGGTTATGCGGCATTTAATTTTGAAAAAAATTTGGATATTGAAGGGTATAACAAATATTATTATAAAATAGGGACAAACAATACATGGGTAGAAGGAACAGAATTTTTTATGTTTGACTATGATGTAATACAAAATAAATATGTAAACGATGATGATACCATAACTATATATGCAAAAATAGTTAATAATGCTAATGGAAATGAAGTTATAGCAAGTAGAAATATAGATGTAATAGATGAAGTAGAAGAAGAAGGAGAAATAGAGTCAGAAAGTTTAATAAAAGCTATTAATCAAGAAAATTTAAAAACAGGGAAATATAAAATAAAAATAAAAGATAAAGAGAATACAGAATATAATGTTAAATTATATAATATAGTGGGAGATACAGAAATACCTATAAATACATTCCCTGGAGTAGAAGAAGATGTCGGAACAGCAAATGGATATGCACAAAATATGATAATATTAAAAGTAAATGGAAATCTAACAGTACA
>CANQTJ010000017.1 GCA_947626705.1 uncultured Clostridia bacterium
ATTGTTAATGCATGTTGTTCTGCTATACCTATATCAAAAAATCTTGTTGGAAATTCTTTAGCAAATTTTGTTAGTCCTGTTCCGTCTTTCATTGAGGCAGTTACTGCTACTATTTTATCATTTTTTTGTGCCAAATCTACCAATTTATCTCCAAAAACTTTAGAATAATCAGGTTTTTTTTCTTTTTTTGGTTTTCCTGTTTCTATATCAAATGCAGAAATTGCATGAAATTTATCTGGATTTTCTTCTGCTACTTTATATCCCTTTCCTTTTTTTGTTAAAACATGTACTAAAACTGGTCCTTCTACTCTTTTACTAAGTTCTAATATATTTTCTAATTGCTCTATATTGTGTCCATCAACTGGTCCTTAATATGTAAATCCTATATCCTCAAAAAACATCTTAGGAATAATTAATTGTTTTATACTTCTTTTTATTCTTTGAATTATTTTTACAACTGGCTTTCCTATTATTGGTACTTGTATTAAAGCTTTTTTTATCGAAATGTTTGATTTCTTATATAATCTTTTTGTTCTTAATTTACTTAAAAACATATTTAATCCACCAATATTTTTAGATATACTCATTTCATTATCATTTAATACAACTATCATTTTGGCTTTGCTACATCCAGCATCATTTAAAGCTTCTAATGCCATTCCACCTGTCAACGCTCCATCTCCAATAACAGCTATTACTTGATTACTCTCGTTTTTTAGGTTTCTTGCCCTTGCCATTCCTAATGCTGCAGAAATTGATGTACTACTATGTCCTGTATTAAAATTATCATACTCTGACTCATTTATTTTTGGAAATCCAGATATTCCATCTAATTTTCTTATTTTTTTAAAATCTTCTCTTCTTCCTGTAAGTATTTTATGTATATATGATTGATGCCCTACATCCCATACTATTTTATCTTTTGGCATATCAAATACACTATGTAAAGCTATAGTTAATTCTACTATTCCTAAGTTTGAAGCTAGATGCCCCCCATTTTCTGATATAACTTCTATAACATATTGTCTAATTTCTTCTGCTAATTTATTTTTCTCGTTTATATCTAGCTTTTTTAAATCTTTTGGTGAATTGATTTGTTCTAACATTTTTTTCTCCTTTTATTTTCCCTTTATTTTTACTTTTATTGTTGTTCTATTATATTATCACAAAAATCAAAAAAAATAAACATAAATTCTCATTTAATTTATTTTTTATTTGACATTTTTATCTAATTATGTTAATGTATATAAAACTCAAAATTATTTAAAGGAGGTAATAATATTTTTAATTTAATACAAAAAATTTTATTTTTTATTATTTTTATTTCAATTTTTATTTCTATATTTTTTATTCCTATAATCCAAAGTACCCCCTATTATTCATCTTCTGATAAAGAAATTATTGATTTTAATCCTAATGGCTTTGTATGGCCTATACCTGGATATACTAGTATAAGCTCTCCTTTTGGAAAAAGAAATGCTCCAACTAGTGGTGCTTCTAGTTTTCATTATGGTACTGATATTCCTGCACCTGAGGGTACTAAATTAATAGCTATTGCTGATGGTCAAATTACTTTTCGTTCTTTTTTGGGTGCTGGAGGTTATACTATTACTTTGTCTTTTGATAATTATAAAGTTTCTTATTGTCATGTTTCTCCAAATTTTATTGTTAATGTTGGTGATTTTGTTAGTCAGGGGCAATTAATTCGGTTATGTTGGTCCTAAATATGTTTATGGGGTTTCTGGAAATCCTTATTCTGATTCTTCTGGTAAGCCTACAAATCGGCGCTACTACTCGGTTGCCATCTTCATATACGGTTTTAGAATTAATGATAAATATGTTAATCCACTGGATTACTTTTAATAGTATAGGAAAAATGAGGGAAAACGGGGAAAATGGGGCCAGGCTTCTTATCCCTCTTTTTTTTTAATAATTTTTATTAATAAAGTAATTAAAAAAAGAGGGATAAGAAGCCTGGCCCCATTTCCCTCTTTTTCCCTCATTTTCTAATTACATATCATCATCTTCATCAATATCTCCGCAACCTGAACAACCATGACAATGACCTGAACAATCATCATCATCTAAATCTCCTGACCAATCTAACTCTATTATATTTTTACATTCTGGACATTCAATTTCTTTTTTATTTTCATCTGCATCAATTACAAACTCATATTCACAATACGGACAAACAATTTCAAAATCAAAACCATCTCCTGAATATATATCACTTTCTATATGGTCAATTACTTTTTGCATTTTTTCCATATTTTTAGTCATATTCTTTTGATTTTCTTTAATTTCCTTAATCTCTTTTAAAATCTTTTCCATTTGTTGGTTTAAATCACTCATGATTTCACCCTTTCTGATTTTATATTGTATTATTTTAAACTCTTTCCATATACTCACAAGTTCTTGTATCTATTCTTAATATATCGCCTATATTTACAAACATTGGAACTTGTAATTCTAAACCAGTTTCTAGAGTTGCTGGTTTTCCTGAAGTTGTTGTTGTATTTCCTGCAAATCCTGGTTCTGTATATGTAACTTCTAACTCCACAAATATTGGTGGTTCTACTGCAAATACCTTTCCTTTATATGATAATATTGAAACTTCCATATTTTCTTTCAAATATTTTAAACAATCTCCTAATGTTTCTTTATTTAAAGGCATTTGGTCATACGTTTCATTATCCATAAAATAATATAAATCTCCATCTGCATATAAATATTGCATTGTTTTCTTTTCTATTTCTGCTCCTGGAAATTTATCTGATGGATTAAATGTTCTTTCTAATGTTGCTCCTGTTATTACATTTTTTAATTTTGTTCTTACAAATGCTGAACCTTTTCCTGGTTTTACATGTTGAAATTCTACTACTCTAAATACATTTCCTTCCATTTCAAAAGTAGTTCCATTTCTAAAATCTCCTGCTGAATATACTCCTGCCATTTTTACTTCCTCCTCTATAATTTTTAATACTTTTTATATTTTACTACATATTACTGGAAAAATCAACCTTTATTATTTTTAAGTTTCGTTTTTTTATACTATAATATAATTTTTCTCAGAATTTGTTAAACTTATACAACCAAATTTTGTAATTTGTACTGTGTCTTCAATTCTTATTCCAAATTTACCTGGTATATAAATTCCTGGTTCATCTGTAACTATCATATTTTCTTTTAATATAGCATCATTTCTACCATTAATGTAAGGTGGTTCATGTATTTCTAAACCTACACCGTGTCCTAGTCCATGTATTAAATCATATCTATTCAACTTAAAATTACTTTCTATCATTTTTGTAATTTGCCTTGTACTTGCTCCATCTTTATATTGGTCAAGAGCAAATTTTTGATTATTTAATACTATATCATATACTTTTTTCATTTCATCAGTTGGCTCACCTACAAAAAAAGTTCTTGTCATATCTGAACAATATCCATTAACCTTACATCCCATATCTATTGTAATTATATCTCTTTCTAGAATTTTTCTATCTGTTGGAATTGCATGTGGTTTTGATGAATTTTCTCCTGATGCTACAATCGTATCAAATGATAGTCCTTCTGTTCTTTTACAATAATATTCTTTAATTTCTTCCGCTATTTGTTTTTCTGTCATTCCTGGTTTTATATAATTTAAAATATATTTAAAACATTCATCTGTTATATTACATGCTTTAGTTATATTACTTAGTTCTTCTTCATCTTTTATCATTCTTTGCTTTTCTATTATATATTCAGTTTCTACAAAGCTATTTATTTTAAATTTTCTAATATACTCTTTATATTTAGAATATGTTATATAATTTTCTTCAAATCCTACATTTTCACAAAACATAAAAAAGTTTTCATAATCGTCTTTTGATATATCTTTAATATCATATACTATTATTTCATCAAATATGGTTAATATACTATGTACTGATTCTATATACCTTCCATCTGTTATATATATGTTTTCTTTTGGTGTAATTATTAATGTTCCTTCCGCTTCTATGTTAGTTAAATATTTTATATTTACTGGATTTGAAATTATTATACCTTGCATATCTAAACTTGATATTTTATTTCTTAACCATTGTAGCTTTGAATTCATTATAAACTCCCCCTATTTATCGCTGATATAATCCTAATGTAAATATCTCTAATAATGCTATTTTTATTGTTTCAAATGGTACAAATATACTTATAAAAGCTCCTAAAACTATAAATGGTCCAAATGGTATATATTCGTCCATTTTCTTTATTCTAGTTGCTAATAATAATATACTTAATATAGCACCGATTAAAAAAGATAACAATGTAATTACTATTATATTTGATAATCCAAAATATAATCCGTATAGCTCCCATTAACTTTATATCTCCAAATCCCATTGCCTCTTTTCCATACACCATTCCTCCTAATAATGTTATTAGTAAAAATATTCCTCCTCCTGCTAACATACCAAGTGCCATATTAATGGTTATTGCTACATCTGATAATCCATATAAAAATGCTGTAATTAGTCCAATCTCAAACATTGTTAAATTTAGTCTATTTGGTATTATTTGCAGTTTATAGTCTATAATAAATGCAGATAATAGCATTGGAGTTAATATAATAAATTTTATTAAGTCTAAATTTGCTATAAATGTACTCCTTATTCCATAAAAATATAATAAGCATATATATATTAATGATGTAACTAACATTAATATATAATTTGGTTTAAATTCTTGAAAATATTCTACAAATATATCTTTTGAAAATACCTTTTTATATTCTGGAAGCCTTTTATTCATCCAGTCCACTAACATTCCAACAAAAAGTCCAACTATTGCTATAATTGCATAGTACCCTATATGTGTTTCGTTAATATACATTATTCATTTTCTCCTCTTTTGCTACAAAATTTCTTTTTTATTTTATTTTCTATTGGTCTTTTCCAAGCTGTGTACCAGTAATCTTTTTTTTCATTAATTGGGTCTACTAATATTGTAAACATTTTACTTCTATTTCCACCTAATATGTCTGTAAATATTTGGTCTCCAACAACTGCTATATTTTCCGGTTTTATATTAAATTGCTTTTGTACATATCTAAAACCTCTTTTTAAAGGTTTCATTGCAAAATATTTATATTGTATTTGTAATTTTTCTGCTACTTCCTTCACTTTTTCAATATTGTTTGTATTTGATAATATAAATAATTTTATTCCTTGTCCTCTCATCTCTTTTGTCCATTGGATTACATTATCTGATAATTTTTTATAATAATCTATTAGAGTATTATCTACATCTAATATTAATAATTTTATTTTATTTTTTATTAATACTTCTATAGTTATGTCTTCTACTTTTTTTAAATATAAATTAGGGTATAATTTTTTCATTTTATTTCATTCCTTCCTAAGGCATAAACCCGGTTGGAAAAGAATTAAACTTTTCAACCTTCCCTTTTCTTTCTTTTGTTTTTACTTAAATAATATTACCAATATGTTTTTCATTTGTCAAGGAATTAATTATTTTCTTATTTCTATTCCTTTATTTTGCAAATCCTTTATAATATTTTCTAAAATACTATTTATTTCATCATCATTTAAAGTCCTATCTGGTGTACCAAATGTTAAAGAATACGCAATACTTCTCTTATTTTCATCAATATTTTTACCTTCATAAACATCAAATACTTTAATATCTAATAACAATTTTCCAGCTTTTTTCTTAATAAAAGTTTCTACTTCTTTTGAAGTAATATCTTTATTTACTAAAACTGCTATATCTTTTTTAACTGTAGGGAATTTTGAAATTTCTTTAAATTTCATTCTTCCAACTCTTTTTTCTAATAACTTATCTAAATTTATTTCCATTACATAAACTGCTTCTTTTTCTACTGATGGATGTATTCTTCCTACAATTCCTACTATATCATTGTTTACTGATATTTCTGCTGTTTGACCTGGATGAAATTCATCTGGTATATTTTTTGGTAATACAAAACTATATCTTCCTTCATATCCTAAAAACTCTAATAATTCTTCTGTTACCCCTTTTATATCATAAAAATCCACATTTTTATTGTGTCCTACACCATTATAATATTGGCCTGTCATTAAAACACAAATTTTTTGATTTTCTCCATATTCTTCTTGTTTTTTCCAAAATCCTTTTCCTATTTCAAATAAACATACGTCCTTATTTTCTCTAGCTTTATTGTATTCATATATTTTATATAATGATGGTATTATACTATATCTTAATGTGTTTCTTTCTTCTGTAATTGGGTCTAATAATTTTATTTCTTCAAATTCATCAGTCGTAAACTTATGTACATCTTTATCATTTATTAAAATGTATGATAATGTTTCGTTTAATCCCATATTTGACATTTTGGCTCTAATTTTTCTAGTTGTTTTGTCTAAATGTCCCATTTTCATAGGAACAACTGGTAATTTACCTTGAATATTATCAACTCCATAAATTCTTCCTACTTCTTCTATTAAATCTGCTTTAATTGATATATCTATTCTTCTTGTTGGAACTGTAACTACAGTTTTTCCTGGCTTTAACTCTTGTTTAAATCCTAATTTTATAAATACATCTATTATGTCCTCCATTGGAATATTAGTTCCTAAAACATCATTTATCTCTTTAAAAGAAATTTCAATAGTCTTTTCTTTATTTTTTGTTACATCATATTTTACAACTCCTGTAACAATCTCTGCATCTGCATATTTTTCTAATAATGTACACGCCCTATCCATTGCCATATATGTTCTTGCAGGATCTAATCCTTTTTCAAATCTATTACTTGCTTCACTTCTTAAAATTTTATTAGATGTCATTCTTACTTTTACTGAATCAAATATTGCTGATTCAATTATTATATTTTTTGTTGTTTCTTCTACTTCTGTATCTAGTCCTCCCATAACACCTGCTAAACCAATTGCTTTTGTGCCATCTGTAATTACTATATCATTTTCTGTTAATGTTCTTTCTATATTATCAAGTGTTGTTAATTTTTCCCCATTTTTTGCCTGTCTTACAAGTATCTTATTTCCTAAGTTATCTGCATCATAAAAATGCAAAGGTTGCCCTAATTCTAGCATTACATAATTACTAATATCAACAACATTATTTATTGGTCTTATTCCTGATGCTATTAATCTATTTTTTATAAAATCTGGACTTTCTTTAATTGTAACATTTTTTGCTTTTTTTGCTAAAAATAATTTGCAATTTTCTGTTTTTATATCCACACTAAACTCATTATTTATATCTTCGCCTTTTTCTTTATAATCTATTTCAACTGGTTTTACTGTTTTATTATAAATTGCCCCTAATTCATACGCCATTCCTAATATGCTTAATAAATCACCTCTATTTGCAGTTAAATCAAAATCTACAACGCTATCATCTAGCCCCATATATTTTACTGGATCGCCACCTATTGGTGCATCTAGTGGTAACTCGTGTATTCCATTTTTATCTGCTTCTGACAAAAACTTTTTATCTATTCCTATTTCATATAAAGCACATAACATTCCATTTGATTCTTGTCCTCTAATAATTCCTTTTTTTATTTTAAAATCACCCGGAAGTTCTGCTCCAACTTGTGCTACTATAACTTTTAAACCTTTTCTAGCATTTGGTGCACCACATACAATATTTAATATTTCACTTCCAATGTCAACTTTACATAGCTTTAAGTGGTCAGAATCTGGATGTGGTTCACATTCTTTTATTTCTCCTATTATTAAATTTGTAGCATTTATTAATTTTTCTGCGGTGTCATACTCATTTCCTGCTTTTGTCATTTTTTCAGCTAATTCATGTACATCTACATCATCATCTAAATAAACATAGTCTTTTACAAAATTTAAACTTAATTTCATTTTTACTTTCCTCCTACTATATATAATTTTCAAAAGAAACAAGTATTGCTAGGCAAACTTTACTCTTCATCTTTTCTATCAAATTGACTAAGAAATCTTACATCATTAGTATACAAATATCTCATATCAGTAATTCCATATCTAAACATAGCTAATCTGTCAATACCTGTACCAAAAGCAAATCCTCCAAACTTTTCTGGATTATACCCATTCATTTTTAAAACATTTGGATGAACAATTCCTGCTCCTAATACTTCTATCCATCCTGTTTGCTTACATAAGTTACATCCCTTTCCTCCACATTTAAAACATGTAACATCTACTTCATAAGATGGTTCTGTAAATGGAAAATAACTTGGTCTAAATCTTAAATCTAAATTTGCTCCTATTATTTTTCTAACAAATACTTCTAATGTCCCTTTTAAATCTGCTAAAGATACATTTCTCTCTTTATAATCAACTACTAAACCTTCAATTTGATTAAATTGATGTGAATGTGTTGCATCATCTTCTCTTCTATAAGTTTTTCCGGCAGTAATCATTCTAATTGGTGTTTTATCTTTATTCGCCATCATTGTTCTTGCTTGAACAGCAGAAGTTTGAGTTCTTAACAAATATTCAGTATTAATATAAAAACTGTCCTGCATATCTCTAGCTGGATGCCCCTTTGGTAAATTTAATCTTTCAAAACAATATTCATCTGTTTCTAATTCTGGACCTGTTACTACATCATATCCCATAGAAACAAATAAATCTTCGATATCTTCAATTATCCTATTTACTGGATGTAAACTTCCTCTTTTTATTTTCGTACTTGGAAGTGTAATATCTATTTTTTCATTTTCTAATTTTTTATTTAATTCTTCTTTTTCAAACTTTTCTTCTTTTTCCCTTATTAATTTTTCTAGCTCATCTCTTACTTCATTAACTAGACTTCCTATGATTGGTCTTTCTTCTGGCGTTAAGTTTCCCATTCCTCTTAGTACAGCTGTTAGTTCTCCTTTTTTACCTAAATATTTTACTTTTAAGTCATTTAATATTTTCAAATTTTCAGCTTTTTGTATCTCTTGTAAAGAATTTTCTTTAATTTTTAGAATTTGTTCTTTCATTTTTTTATTTTTCCTCCTTTATTATTATTTTTATTTAATTCAAAAAATCCATTTAATCCTATGTTTATAGGACGAAATGGATTATATTCCGTGGTACCACCTAATTTTATTAGTTTTATAACTAACCTCATTATTATTGTTTTAACGGTGCAACCGCTTCTTTCTACTTATTAATATTTTCAAAAGAAGTCTTAAAAAGTGAAATTTCTATATATGTATATCGAATATTTTTCAGCCTTGAATATTCTCTCTTTTGATATATGTTATTCATATATATACTTTGCTTTTTAATTAGATTTTTTATATTTTAAAGAATTTTATATATTCATTTGTATTATATTAACATATATTTACTTATTTTACAAGAGTTTATTTTAAGTTTTGTTTTTTCATTATATATACCTAAATATTATACACTAAAAAATGATGCCAAACAGGCATCATTTTTTACATTTTAGGAAAATCTTGTCTTAACCCTAACTTTTTTTTACTAACTCCTTAATCCGCTTTTCTACCAAGAAATTTGGCACTTCAAAATACATTGACATATACGTAATCACCCAAAAATCGTCATCGTATCTCAATTTATTCGCTACATTAAGTTGATGTCTGAACATCTTTTCTGGCATCAGAATAGATGTTGCAAATTTGTCAGCACTAGAAGCAAAAATTTCTTCTGTATGAAACTGGTCTTTAAAAAAATTTATATCTTCTTTATTGCTAACAAATTTTAATAAATAAGTACCTAATTGACGAGCAACTACATATCGTTGATA
The DNA here is from genome assembly GCA_947626705.1 of uncultured Clostridia bacterium. Lineage (GTDB taxonomy): Bacteria > Bacillota > Clostridia > TANB77 > CAG-508 > CAG-269. The sequence continues at coordinate 9,775 of CANQTJ010000017.1, forward strand.
ATAAATTGTTTGTTCATTACCAACAACAATTACTTTATTCTCGCCATACAATTTTTTTGTATTTCCACCAACATAAAGAATCCCATCCAATCCTTTCTCTTTAAAGCTTTCTCTATACGTAACTATATCGAAAGCTTGTGCTATCTTTATAATTGGTGTAGCACAACGTTGATTGTAAATTCCACAGACTTTTAAAATGTCATTTACAATCGACTGAAGGCCATATTTTTTGTAGCCTTCTTTTTCTAATCTCTTTACGACAAATTCAGTAGTCCGGTTAAGTTCTTTTTCCATTTTTTTACCTCCTAAAAAATTTAATTAGTTATTTATATTTACTGATTAATATATATTATACCACATATATTTACTTATATCAATAAATTTTTATAACTTTGCATGGGTAAAATTATGTAAATATGCTTCTACTATTGATTTACTATTGTATAATTTCCATCATCACTTTTTTGCAACTGGATTTCAGATTTTAGACAAACTATAGGACGGAAACCATTGCCGGTGTCGTTATATCCCCAGTAGCCCAAGATGCCATTGAACGTCACATACATCACAAAATTAGAGCCAATATTAGACGGACTCGCAATCCACATTGTAATTGCATTTGTTTCATCACTTATTACATAAGGTTTTTCTGTTTCTAACATATCACTAATGCTCAAACTCCAGTCATCACTTTCTTGTTTCTTTATTTGATAACCTGTGTTACTTGTTGCTCCTGCTACATACGATGTTTGATGTGTTGCATTATATGACTTAAATAGTAACTCTATTGTTGGTCCTCCTATTGCATATTCTGCTACATTATCATTTGCAAATTTGCTCCATATTTTTGTGTCTAACATATATGCTACTGCTTTCATATTATTATTTGAACTTGTATAATTTTTATTATTAAAGTAATCATTGTTTAATTTTTTAATTCTTTCATCTGTTATATCACTACTTCCGTTGATAATCGCTTAGCACATTAGTAAAATATGCAGCTCTTGGATATTTGATATTATTTCCATCATTTGGTTTCTTTTGACTTTTAGTTTCTGGCAACTGACTTCTTTCTATATAATCATCTGCTATTAAGTATATATTGCTTTCATCTGCATAAAATATATCCCATTTTACATCAGGCGCTTCATCTACTGTATAATTTGTTACTTCTTTTCCGTATACTTCATTTTTATCTTCTGTACTTGCTATATCACTTGCTGAAACTACCTGTGATGTTGTTGGGTCATCTCCTTGATGATTTTCATCCTCACTACCACCTGTTCCATCTCCACTTCCTACTGTACTTTTTCCTAAACTATTTAGTTGAGCTTCATAATCTGCTAACATTTGATTTTCTAAATCCTCTGCATCTTTATACTTTTGTTTTGCCTCTTTTGCCTTTGCAAAAATTCCTGTTCCTGTCAACTCCGCTATTGATATTCCAGCTAATATCAATAAAATTACTATGGTTATTACCAACGCAATTAATGTAATACCTCTGTCTTTTCTTGTGTTTTTTCTTTCTTTTTTTTCCATTTGTTTCCTCCTTCTAAACTTTTTTATTAAGTATATAACTTAATAAAAAATTAAAAGGACAAAATCATTGATATTACTTAATTTTAAATTTTTATTTAAAAAAATTTAAAATTACCTATTGTCAAAAAATGTGGTAAATGTTATACTTTCAGTATGTAAAATTTTAATTAAGTTATATAATTAATAAAAAACAATAATTAACTTAAAAAATATAATCTAGTTGATAATAACATTTTTTCAAGTTATGACGCTCGATTAGAATGAAAAATAGAACAGGAATAACTTGAAAAATTATTATTATCAACTATTTAAATTGGTAAATTTTTTAATAAAACAATTGCAATTTATTTTAAATTATGTTAATATAAAATAAGTTTATATTTCAAACAATTTTTAAATTCAAAATTATCACGGCACTTCTGCCAAAAAAATTCAATAACAATAACAAAATATAAAAATGAGAAAGAAGGTATGTATTATAGAAAAATTATTAAATCCAAAAATAGATTATGTATTTAAAAGAATATTTGGACATGTAGGTAATGAAGATATTACAAAAGAATTATTAAGCTCTATATTAAATAGAAAAGTAACTGATTTAAAATTAGATAATAATCCAATACTAGAAAAAGATATGCTAGACGATAAAATGGGTATACTAGACATTAAAGCTAAAATAGACGATTCTATTAATTGTGATATAGAAATGCAAATAGTAGATAGAAGAAATATAGAGAAAAGAATTTTATATTATTGGAGCAAAATGTATACTAGTAGTATAAAATCTGGAGGAAAATTTAAAGATTTACAACAAGGAATTGTAATATTAATATCTGATTATGAATTAAACAGTCTAAAAGAAATCCAGAAATACATAACAAAATGGAACATAAGAGAAGAAGAATATTCAAAAATTATATTGACAGATGTACTTGAATTTTATATACTTGAATTGCCAAAGTTCAATAAATATCGTAAAAATATTAACAATACTGAATTGGACTCATGGATAAAATTTATAGAAAATCTAGAGGTGAACGATATGAATGATACAAGTGAAAACGCAAAAGCTATTCAAAAAGCAAAACAAGTATTAGAAGAAATAAGTCAAGATGAGCATGAACGATATTTAGCTGAATTAAGAGAAAAATATATAATGGATCAAGCTGATATAGAAGAAGCTGGATATTATAAAGGAGTACAAGCTGGAATTGCCAAAGAAAAAATAACTATTGCAAAAAAATTTAAAGAACAAAATGTAGATTTTGAAATTATAAGCAAAGCTACTGGTTTAACAATAGATGAAATTAAAAATTTATAATCAATAAATTTAAAATAATTTTATATGTTTGAAATATAAATAAAAATAGAAAAATAGTATAAATTTTTCAAAAAACACATTGAAAATTTATACTATTTTTTCTACTTATTAAACATTAAATTTTTATATTATTAAATTTTTAGAAATTGATTGACAAAAATTTTTTTAAGATATATTATTTTGTTATATATAAAATTAAATTAAAAAGGGAGGATTTTTTATGTTAAAAAACAAAACAAAAATTATTGCAATTTTAGCTATTCTAATTTTATTATTCACTAATATAGTTGTTTTTGCAGACAATGAAACTAACGAATATGACATAATGCCTATTACAACAGATGATGCACCAATAGATACAGCTGAAAATTCATCTTCTGAAAATTTAAATGTATCTTCAGATAATTCAATAGCAAATGCTGATGTTAATAGTGAAGAAAACTATCAGAAAGGTGACGTATATCTTACAGGAGGAGATATTACAATAGATTATATTGTAGATGGAAATCTTTTTGTATGTGCTAATTCCGTTACTATTAATTCACAAATTGGTGGAGATGCTTTCATTATAGCAAACAACTTAATAATTGATGAAGAAGGATATATCTTTAGTAATCTTTTTACAACATGTAATAATATAGAAATAAAAGGTGTTGTTTATGATGTATACGCAATAACACAAAATCTTTCAATATCTAATGGTTATATTTATAGAGATTTAAGAACTACTTGTAATACTTTAACTATAAATGGTACTGTTGGAAGAAATGCTTTTGTAAATTGTTCTTCAATTAATTTTAATACAGATGGAAATAATTTAGGTATAATTTATGGTGATTTAAATTATACTTCTAATCAAGAAATTTCAATACCTGAAAATGTTGTAAATGGTAATACAAATGCTAAACAAAGTAATAATGAAACTACTATTCAATCTACTATAGCAAGTTATATTTTAGATTTAGGAAGTTTTCTTGCATTCATATTAATTATTTGGCTAATTTGTTTATTTATTGCTCCTAAATTCTTAAAGAGTACAAATAATTATATTGGAAAAAAATCTCTAAGTATATTAGGATTCGGTATACTTGCATTAATTGCTATACCAGTACTTTGCATTATATTAATTTTATTACGTTTGACTAGTGCGATTTCATTATTAATATTCTCTTTATATGTATTGTCAATTATAATATCAAAAGCTTTATTTACTATAATGGTTAATAATTACGTATGTTCTAAATTAAATATTAATAAAAACTTAGCAACATTTGGAATGCTAATTATTACTGGAATTGTAATTTGGGCATTAGGTTTAATTCCATACGTAGGTGCAATAATTTCATTTATTACTGTAATCTTAGGATTAGGACTATTAGTTGTTTCTATACTTCCTAAGAAACAAAATAAAGAAAATACTGAAAATATTAAAGATTAATTATATTATATTATTTGTAATATAATTAGATATATAACTATTATTTAGATTTTATTATTAGAACAAAAGCGGACATTATTAACATTTTCACTATTTAGAACATTTTAAAGTCCGCTTTTTTGTTCGTCTGCGAAAAATTGTATAGCAATTTTTCTGTGGAATGCTTTATATTATAGGAAATTTCGAGAACTTTCCTATATATAAAAAATCAGAGTAAGATTAATACTACTAAAACTTACTCTAATTTAAAACTATTTAATATTTTTATTTATTCTTCTTCCATTCCTTCTGAATCTTGTATTTCTTGTTCAGTATATTCATCTTGTTGCATCTCTTCGTCAATAACTTCTTCATCTCTTGGTTCACTTTCTTCTTCAACACCATTATTATCGCCATCATTTTCATTATTATTTACTACATTATTTTCTTCTGTTTCATTATCTTTATTTTCTTCTTCATTTTTTTCATTATTTTGTGTTGAATTTTTATTCGTCTTTACTCCTATTTGGTCTAAAAATTCTTCAATATCAACTCCTGTTATATTATTATAATTCATATAATAATGTTTCTTCCCTGAACTTATTATAATATAGGCATCATCCAATATAGGTTTGCATAATTCATCGCCTAATATACCTATCAATGTATATTTTTTATTTTTACACGCTACCATTACATCATAATCTGGTATTATTAGTAAATTAATCGCATCTTTATTGCTTGATGCTACATAACCAAAGCTATCATATTCAAAATTAAGTATTTGATTTCCATTTTTATCAAAAGCTCCCCATAATTTATCTTTTCTTACAGGTATCATTCCATTAGATAAAAGATATTTATTTTTTATATCATTTTTCTCAAATTTAGTAATATCAATACCTATTTCATCATATTCAATATATACCTTTATATTTCCTCTTGAATCAATAACACCATATTTATCTTCTCTTTTTGCAAGATACAATCCAGCATCACTATCTATTAATTCTAAATTATCATAAATAATCTGTACTTTTGTTTCTTTATTTGCTGATATTATTCCTACTTTATTATTACTTTTTACTAAAAAATCTCCTGTATTAGGTAAATATTCTATATAATCGTATTTTGGCTCTATTACATCTTTTCCATTTACATCAATTACAGCATAAGTCTTATCCTGATTTTTAGTTACAATTAACATATTATTAAATACTGTTTTTTGATTAATAAATTTTTCACTTATTTTTTCATACCCATAATCTAAAACTCTTGTTGAGTATGTTTGTATTAAATATGGCATTGTATATATATATATTCTTTGATTTTTAGTATTATATGTAAAAGATATATTAAATGCATCTTCTATCGCATCTATAGATGCATATAAATTTCCATTAATTGATTTTACTGGCTTATCTGCATAGTAATATTGATAATTTTCATTATTCTCTGATATATTCAATTTATATATTTTATTTGAATTTAGTGAAAAATTAGCAATTTCATTTTCACTTTGAATATAGCACTTACTTGAATCTTCTGATTTATCTGTATAATCTCCTCTAAAACTTTCATATCCTAAATATGCTGAGATATCTCTTATTGGAAAATATATTGTTCCATCTTCTTCTACAACCATCATCTCTTTTACTTTTTCATTTATAGCTCCATCTATATAAAGTTTTAAAGTGGTACTTTGTATATAAAATATTGCTGCCATCACACCTATAATCGCTATTACTAATAAAACCATTATTATAAGTATTATTTTTGCCGTTTTTTTAGAATTATCTGTTTTTTTTGGCTCAAAACTTTCATCAATTAAATTCATTACTTACTCCCCTTTTTTAGGCTAAAATTAATTAAAAAATATTTTATTTTTTAATTATCCTCAAAATCACTAAAAATTACTATAAATTACTATAAATTAATCATAATAACCATATTTTTTATAAAATTCATTCTTAAAATTTAACAAATTATCATTCTCTATTTCTATTCTAACTCTTTCCATTAAATTAGTCAAGAATCTAAGATTATGAATTGATAATAATCTTACTCCTAATATCTCGTTTGCTTTTATAAGATGTCTTATATATGCTCTTGTATAGTTTTTGCATGTATAACAATCACATTCTGAATCTAATGGTGTCCAATCTCTTTCATATATTGCATTTCTCACAACTACTTTTCCATTTGATGTAAGTGCTGTTCCGTTTCTTGCTATTCTTGTAGGTAAAACACAATCACACATATCAATACCTGCAATTGCTGATTCTATTAAATAATCTGGTGTTCCTACTCCCATTAAATATCTTGGCTTTTCTTTTGGCATCTTAGGTGCAGTATAATACAATATATCTAAAAATTTTTCCTTAGGTTCTCCAACACTTATTCCTCCTATTGCATAACCTGGTAAGTCTAGTTCTATTAACTCTTCTAAACTTTTATCCCTTAAATCTTTATAAAAGCCACCTTGAATAATTCCAAATAATGCTTGATTTTGTGTAATATGTGCTTCTTTACATCTTTTAGCCCATCTTGTTGTCCTTTCCATAGAATTTTTTGTATATTTATATGTTGATGGATATGGACAACATTCATCAAATGCCATAATAATATCTGCCCCTAAATCTTCTTCCGTTTTCATTACAGACTCTGGTGTAAAAAAATGCTTACTGCCGTCTAAGTGTGATTTAAATTCAACTCCTTCTTCTGAAATAGTTCTTAAATCTCCTAAACTAAATACTTGAAAACCTCCGACTATCTGTTAAAATCGGTCTATCCCAATTCATAAATTTATGTAGTCCACCTGCTTCTTTTACAATATCCTGTCCAGGTCTTAAATATAGATGATATGTATTTGACAATATTATTTGAGCATTTACTTTTTCTTTTAATTCTTCTGGAGTCATAGACTTTACTGTTGCCTGTGTTCCAACTGGCATAAAAATTGGCGTTTGTATATCTCCATGAGGTGTATGTATTACTCCTCTTCTTGCTCCTGTTTGTTTACATTCATGTAATAATTCATATGTTACTGC
>CANQTJ010000018.1 GCA_947626705.1 uncultured Clostridia bacterium
GTAAAAGGAGCAAGAATTATATCTATTACAGGAGAGCAAGGTTGTGGTAAAACAACAATGCTTATGGGAATGATAGAAAACATATATGAAACAATGAACATAAGGGTTCAAGAAACTGCATTCGAATTACACTTAAGAAAAATATACCCAACAAGAAACATATTAACTTTCCGTGAAACAGATACAATATCAGGACAAGAAGGTTTGGACGTTCAAAAGAAAACTGACGGTTCTGTTAATATAATCCGGAGAGGTTGCAACAGACCCCGTAGCATCTTGGATGATACAAGCAGCACAAGTTGCATCAAAATTTACATTATTTACTCACCACGCAAAAACATTTCCAAACTTAGTAACAGCACTAAGAAACTCAATGCTTAGAACAGGAGTATTTAAAAACGAAAAGACAGCAGAAGAACAAGTTGTACAAGTATTAAACTTTGATATACATTTACAAAAAGACTTTAGAGGAAAAAGATATGTAGAAAGAATAACAGAATGTATACCAATTGAAGAAAAAAATGAATATACATTTGACCATAGAAAAGAAAAAACATTAGAAGGAAAATTTGACAAATTTTTTGATAATGCAACACATTATTTTGAAAAAATTACAGATAGAAAATTATACACATATAGAAATATATTAGAATACATAGATGGAGAATATGTAATTACAAATCCAATAACAGAAGAAAATTTAAAAGGAATGAGAGAAAATATGGATGAATCAGATTTAGAACAATTTGATAAATTCGTAGAAAGACATTGGAAAAAATCATCAGTAAAAGAAACAGTATCAGCAGATATAGAAGAACCAAAAAGAAGAGGAAGAAAACCAAAAAATAATACAGAACTAATATAAACCAGGAGGTGATAACAAGTGTCAAAGCAACTGTTATTTATTATAATGGGTGGCTCATTTGGACTATTAGTTGTATTTGGAATAATATATTATGTATTATCTAAAAAAATGCAAAAGTCTGAATATAAACAAATACAAAAACTTCAACAAGGAACAAAAGCAGGACTATTTTCAGCAGAAGTTTTATACCAAAAATTATATATAACATATAGTAAAATCCCATTTATAAAAAGATATTTATTAAAATTAAGAAGAAGACTAGAGATATTAAACATAGATGACGAATATGCAACAAGACGTGATTCAGCCAAATACATAACAAGGGCACTTGCAATTTTACTTCCATTAGCAATAATAATAATAATAATCTCAAAAGACAATTTCTTATTAATGTTTATATTATTAATATTTGAAGTTTTTATGGTAGATATATTACTAGAAGGTTCGGTAGATAAAAAAGATGATGCTTTATTAGTACAGCAAATAGACTTCTTTTCAGAAATAAGACATGCATATCATGAATTTAATATGGTAGAAGAAGCAATATATCAAGTTTCACAAGATGATGAAAAAGAAGTTTCAAGACAGGGAGAAAAAATATATGAAATATTAATTTCAAATGACCCAGAAACAGAACTTGAAAAATACTATGATGTTGCACCAAATAACTTTTTAAAAGAGTTTGCTGGTTTATCATATTTAACAAAAGAATTTGGAGATAGAAAAGTAGATGGTGCATCATTATACTTAAAAAATGTAGATAATATAACACAAGAAATGCAGTTAGAGATATTAAAAAGAGATAAATTAAACTATGTATTTAGAAGTTTATCATTTATATCAATAGTACCAGCATTATTACTAGAACCATTAAAAAAATGGGCAGTATCAAACTTCTCATTTGTTAAAAGTTGGTATTATGGAAAATCAGGAACAATAGTACAAATATTAATATTAATAATAATATTTATATCATACATATTAGTTAGAAAATTAAAAGATAATGGTTCAGTAAATACAAATACAAAAAATACACAAAATCCATGGCAAGAAAAAGTATATAAAAATAAGTTTGCTAAAAAAATTATAGATTTATTTTTACCAAAAGATGGAACAAAAGAATATAGAAAAGTTAAAGAATTACTAAAAGATGCAGCATCGCCATTAAAAATGGAATGGGTATATATAAATAGAATAGCTATAGCAATAACAACTTTCGTTGTATCAATGTTTGCATTTATGTATTTACACTTCGTCGCTATAGATTATGTATATACACAGCCGACTACTGATTATAATTTAATTAGTATGTCTGCAAATGAAGAAAAAAAAGCAATGGAAGTAACACAAAAAGATAATTACTTCTTAGATATGTTTAGAGGAAAGTTAAAAACAACGCAAAAAGATATTGAAAAAGCAGTGCAAAGGTCAAAATATTATAAGGAAGAATCAGAAGAAGAAATAAAAGCAGCAACAGAAAGAATATATGATAAGTTGCAAGTTGTTAATAGTGAATCATTTAAATGGTTTGATTTGTTATTATCATTCGGATTTTCAATAATAGGATATATGGCACAAATATGGATATTAATGTTCCAAAGTAAAATGCGACAATTAGAAATGGAAGATGAAGTAATGCAGTTCCAGACTATAATACTTATGCTTATGAGAATAGAAAGGGTTAATGTAGAAATAATTTTGGAATGGTTAGAAAGATATTCAAACATATTCAAAAGTCAAATAACACGATGTGTTAATAACTATGAAGCAGGAGCATGGGAAGCATTAGAAGAATTAAAAAACGATATATCATATATGCCATTGATTAGAATAGTAGAAAGTATGCAAGCTGCTGTTGAAAAAATACCTATTAAAGACGCATTTGATGAATTAGACTCAGAAAGAGAATATTATAGGGATAAAAGAAAAGAATCAAATGAAAGATTAATCGCTAGAAAAGGAAGAATAGGAAAAGCAATAGGATTTGCACCATTGATATGCTTATTTGTAGGATATTTAATTGTACCATTAGTATTTATAGGTCTTACAAGTATGTCTTCATCATTTAACTCTATGTCATCATCATCATTCTAAAATATAATTTATATACTTAAAAGTATAAAGAAAGGATATATTTATATGGAAAACGCATCAAAAGCTTTGTTAATGGCAGGAGGAATTTTAATAGCTATATTGGTAATAGGAGCATTATTATTGATGTTTAACCAATTAGGAGGTTATCAAAGTTCACAAAATAGTGCCACAAAAAATGCTCAACTTGCTAAATTTAATTCGGATTTTGAAAGATATTTAGATGATAAAGGTATATCTGGGGCAGATATAGTTACACTTGCTAATAAAATTATTGATTATAATAATAAAGAAGGAACTGTAAATGAAGCAACAAATTCAGTAAATTATAGTATAAAAATGAGTTTAAAAGTAAGCAATATGGATTCGTTTAGAAGACAATATGCTTATACTAATAACGGTGATGCAATTTTTCAAAGTCCAACATATACAATTTCAAAAGATAATAATAATAACAGTTTTTATGATGCATTAAATAATTATAGTACACATGCTAATAATAAAGATTTACTAAAAAAATTATCATCAATTTATAGTAAGTATGGAAATGATGGAGAAGATAAAATGAAAGAAATATTAATAGCAGAGAATAAAAATCTTTATCAAAATTGGAGATTAAATGGCAATACTTTCCCTACAGAAAAGGACATTATAAATTATAAAGAATATACTGAATTTAAAACTTCAACATTTAAAATAGCTCAAGATCCAGTTTATGAAAATGGGCAAATCAAAGATTTATATTTTAAATGGGATAATTAGAGGTGAGATATGGAAAATGCATCAAAAGCTTTAATAATGGCAGCAGGAACTTTAATAGGAATACTTGTAATATCATTAGCAACATATCTATTTGCAGATTTTGGAGCAACTTCAGCAAAAATAAATAAACAAGTAGAAGAACAAAGGATTGTACAATTTAATTCGCAATTTACCTCTTATATAGATAAAGACCTAACTATATATGACATAATTACAATTTTAGGATATGCACAAGAAAATAACGAATATTATCAAGATGTAACAAATGAGCAAATAGAAGTATTTATCGGTACAAGAGAAATAACATCATATAATAGTCAACAAAAACAGGGGCTAATAAATGATGAATTAAATAATGTAGATACTGTATTGACAAAATACATATTGAAAGCACAAGCTGTAGAATATAAAAATAATGATGGAAAAGTAAGTAAAATTACTTTTAGGGAAAAATAATTTTTACACTAATTTTTTATTAAATAATGTTGAAAAATAAATATTTAAATGATATAATTTAAGAAGGATATATAATATGAAGAAAATATCAATATTTGCAATGATAGCAATAATTATAATATGCGGAATATCTTACATATATATATGTTATAAATCAAATTATAATAGTGCAAAAAAAGCAAATTTACAATTTGAAAAATACTTAAATGAAGAATTATATGGAGTTGACTTAGCAACAGTTATAAATAGAGCAGTCGACAGTAATGAGAGAAATAAAGTAGAAAAAAATAACAAAGGAGTCTATCAAAACAATGATAAAAATTCAATAAATATAGAAATAAAAATGATAGATAATGACTCTATATATCAAATGGAAACAATATATAATGGTGGAATTGAAAAATTTGTAAATTATTATAGTAATATAACTTTCAAATGTGTAGATATAAAATATCATATTTATACAAACAAAGTTAAATATATGTTATTTGAACAAATAACACAATAATTAAGTTATTAAATTTACTAATTTGATTAGTATTTAAATATATATAAATTAAAAATAACAAAGGAGGAAAAGAAAATGGAAAATGCGTCAAAAGCATTGATTATTGCAGCAGCAATATTAATATCAATATTGATAATAACTATAGGAGTTTATGTTTTGGGAATAGCACAAGACCAAATAAAAAGTAGTGGTATGTCCAAAGTTGAAGTAACAACATTTAATTCTAATTTTGAAAAATATGTAGGGGTTCAAAAAGGAAGTGCAGTACGTACAATGGTTCAAGAGGTTATGGCTAATAATAATAGTGCAGAAGCTTCAGATGAAACAAGGGTTTCTGTAAACGGTGGCAATAATGCAGGGGCAAATCCTGTGGTTTCTTTGTCTAATGCTGAAGGGGCTAGTCCAGTATATAATGATTTTAAAAATACAAAAACTTATGATGTAGATGTCGAATATAAGAATGGTAGAGTTTATAATATAACAGTAAAAGCACATAGTAATAGTACTACAAATCCATAAGTAAAATCGTACTATTAAAAATTAAGAATAGAAAGGAGAATAGTAATGGAGAACGTAGCTGACGCATTAAAAATTGCAGGTGCAGTATTAATATTTGTAACAGCACTTTCCATTATTATTCTATCTTTTGGACAACTTAGAGAAGCTACAGATACAATAATAGATTACAAAGATAGGGAAACGATGTATATAGATAGTTCCTTTTACTATCAAGAAGTAGAGGGAGGTATAAGAACAGTTAATCTAGAAACTATAATTCCATCAATATTTAGAGCATATTTAGAAAATTACAAAATTGTTTTTGAAGGATTAGAAGAATTAAATAAGCCTATATACAAAATAGTTCAAAATGATGGGAATGTAATAGAAAAATATTCTTTAGATTTAGAAACAAATCAAAATACAGAATATCAAAATGTAACATTAGCAAATGATGAAAAAAAACGTGAATTTTTATGTGGAATTTTATATAGAGATTTTAATGGAGCTCAAAAAGAAGATTTTGAAAAAGAATTTAATGTAGATTTAAACAATTGTGAGTCATTATATGATTTATTGGAAGATGCAACAAGTATTACAGAAAAATTAGGAGTATATTATCAAAATGACGATGATCCAACAAAACCAAACGTAAACAAAGTAGAAAAAAGGATTATAACATATACTTTAAAACATTAAAAATAAAAAGTAGAAAGGAATGATACCAAATGAGCGATACGTTAATAACAATAATTGCAATATTTTTAGCAGCAATCCTAATGATGGTATTTCCACTAATGACAATGTCGGATAAGGTAGATACAACAACAGAAACAGATGTTGAAAAAATTACATCTGAATTTATCAATGAAATAAAAACAACAGGTAAATTAACATCAGATAAATATAGTGTATTTTTAGAAGACCTTACAGACACAGGGAACACTTATGATGTAACTCTTGAATTTAAAATTCTAGATGAAAATCCAGGTAAAAAGACTTTACAAACTGCAAAAGATAAAATAGGAGAAAATTACTATACATCAGTATTTACTACACAAATAGAAGACATTTTGAAAGAACAAGGAGTTTATAAATTACATGAAGGAGATATTATTTCTGTAACTGTTAAAAATACAAATGTTACACTTGCAGAAAAAATGAAAAACTTTTTCTATTCTATAGTAGGGAATGATGCATATAAAATAACAACTACAGAATCAGGTTTAGTAACAGCAACTGGAAAATAACAACAATACAGGAGGAAAAATAGATGGATGATATATTAATTTCTGTATTTGCAATAATATTATCCGTAACATTAATGTTTATATTTCCATTAATGACAATGTCAGACAGAACAGATGAGGTATCACAGCTTACTGTTGATATAGCTACAGTAGAATTTGTTGATGAAGTAAGAAAAACAGGAATAATAACTCAAAATCAATATAATAAATTTTTGGCTAATTTAGGCTCAACAGGAAATACATATAATGTAGAGTTAGAAGTGAGAATAAAAGATGAAAATCCAGCTAGAAAAATGACAAAATCAGATAATTATGATATAGGTGAAAATGTATATTATTCAATATATACTTCACAAATAATGGAAGTATTGGAAAAAGATGAAGATAATGGAGAGTATAAATTAAAAGAAGGAGATATATTTTCGGCTAGTGTAAAAAATACAAATCAAACAATATCCCAACAATTAAAAAATTTTTACTATACAGTTGTTGGAAAAGATACATATATAATATCTGCATCACATGCTGGTTTAGTAACAGCAACAGCAAAATAATAAGCAAAAATAAATATAATAAAATAGCTTGTAATAAAAAGTTACAAGCTATTTTAAAAAGAAAAGGATATTTTTAGTTAATTTATAAGATATTATCTTCGATAGTATTTTATCATAAAAAAATGAAAAGGAATTAAGATTATGAAAATACAAACTTTAGCAGTAATATTTGTTATAATAATTTTGCCAATTTCATTAGTATTTGCATCATATACTCAAGGTAGAGTAGAAACTGTAAATTTACAAACTAGATATGATTCAAAACTAAATGATGCTACTTATGATGCTTTAAAAGCATATCAATTAAATAATTTTAATAGTGATTCTTCAGATTACGTAAATGCAAAAATGAGAGATATAAAAGCTTCTGCAAATACCTTTTTTAATAGTATGGCATCAGCTTTTAGCGAACTTGGTTATACAAAAGAAACACTTCAAAACTATGTACCAGCACTTGTTTATGCAATGTATGATGGTTATTATATATATTCATCATATACAAATACATGGGATAGTGAAACAATTAACAAACATTCAACTGATGAATCATATCATAATGATGAAAAGTTGTATGGTATTAAACCTTATGTATATTATAGTTGTAGATATAAAGGCACTAATTATGATGTAACAATAACATATTCTTTAGACAATTATATTCAAATACAGGGATATGTAATGGAAGGTTCACAAAAGAAGACGGTTAGTAAATATGGTTATTTATTAAATAAAAAAGATTTAGTAATAAATGGTGATAATGTTGAATATAAAGGAGTTAGCATTAATAAAGAAAATTCATTAAAAGAAAATATTTATGTAGATGGACAAATAAGAGGATTATCATATATTAAAAAGAATGGAACTAAATATTATTATGATAATGAAAATGGAGCAGATAATGTATTTTCAGTTATAAACGGAAAAAAGATTATACAAAATGATGAAGAATTAAAAAATGAAATACAGAACAATGATTATGCACAAAAGTATTATAAAGAATCAAAAGATTTAATGGACTTTATGCAAAACTATGGATTAGATGAAATAAAAATTAGTAACATTGTAGATGAAAACGGAAATCAATATAATACAAATGATGAAAATGGAGCATATCATACAAGTGGAAAAATATTTGATTTTGATGATGATATAGAATCAGAAACTTCAAATTTTAATACACATAGAATAGAAGTAATAAAACACTCTATTGAAAGAAATTTATCAATAGCAATTTCAAATTTTAATGCATTTTCTAGTTTCGAATTTCAAATGCCAAAATTAAAAGATGAAGACTGGGATAAAATTATGGATAACATATCTATTATTAGTTTTTTACAAGGTGTAAATATAGGTGGAAAAATATATAATGGTTATTCTATAGTAACAAATACAAAAAATGAAGATTTAGTAATGCAAGATTCAATATATATTAAAGATGCTAGTGGAATATTTCATAGAATAACAGAAAATAGTTTACCATATCAAGATGGTATGATAGGAATTTATAATGTAAATATAGAAAGAAGAACAACACAAGATACTGATGGAAGTAATTTATATTATTTTCCAGTAGATGGTACTTTATCTTATAATTCAATAGTAACACAAAACAATATATCAAAAACATCAACGCAGACATTAAGTGATTACATAAATGGTTTAGATAATAGATTGAAACAAATATACTACACTGCTTTAGGTAGAGAAAGATATTCTTTGTATAGAGCAAGGTTGGAGATTTAAAAATAAAAAAATACTTGAAATATAAGACTTTAATAAAGCGAAACTTTATATTTCAGGTATTTTTAATTTTAATTATAAAAAATATTAGGTATTATTTAAGCATAAATATATTTATTATTCAAAATTTACACATTTTACTAAACAAATGCTTATTGAACACTTTTCATCTGTTTTAACATAATATCTCCAAAAACACCATAACCCTGTTCAGGATTATTTACAAGTACATGAGTTACAGCACCTACAAATTTACCATTTTGAATTATAGGAGAACCACTCATTCCTTGAATTATACCACCAGTTTTTTCTAATAATCTTTTATCTGTAACTTTTATTAGCATACTTTTATTATCAAAATCATTTTCTTTATAAATTTTTTCTATTTTTATTTCATATTCTTCTATTTTACCATTCTCTAAACTACACATAATAGTTGCATTTCCTAATTTTATTTCATCTCTAAGAGCTAATGGCATTTCCTTTGATTTATCAATATTTAAGCTTGACAAATTTTCTACTTTACCGTAGATACCAAACTTTGTATTTTTATATATACTACCAATATTTTTTTGATTATCAACAGTTCCTTGAATTTTTCCAGGATTTCCACTTTCTCCTTTTATAACATTTAAAATTTTAGTAGTTACAAATTCGCCAGATTCAATATTTATCAATTGTTCTGTATCTATATCTGTTATACCATGGCCTAAGGCTCCAAAACTTTGAGTAGAAGGTTCATAAAAAGTAACTGTTCCAACACCAGCTGCACTATCTCTAACCCATAACCCTAATTTATATTCATTCTTTGATGTTTGAACAGGTTTTATAGAACATTGTAATGTTTTATCATCGTGTATATATTTAATGCCAATTTCCTGTCCATTACATAAATTAACTTCTTCAATTAATTCTTCTGTTGTTTCTACATTAGTATTATTTATAGATATAATAGTATCTCCTTCTTTAATTCCTGTATTTTCATAAGGTTTATATTTTTTATTATCTATACCTTGGATTTCTGACATACCTACAACCAATACACCACTTGTGTATAATTTTATTCCAGCAATACTACCTACAGGAATTACAGATGCTTTAGGTAAAACATCTACATTTACATTTTTTAAAAAAATATTTTCAAATAAACTTAACTTTACAGTTGTTTTTCCTGGATTGTTTATTGTCTTAGTCTGATTACTTGATAATGTTTCTACTATTTCATTTTTATCAGTTAAATGTGCTTTTAATCCTAACATTGTCCTTAAATTTATAGATTCTCCTTCAAAAATTACTATGTTATCAGGAATTGACTGAATTGAAACTATATAAGTATATAATACTAATAAAATAGAAATTAATATAATTTTCCAAAATACTTTTTTCAATTTGCTCTCCTTTAAACTAATATTATAATTTTATTATTAAAAACTTCATCATAATTTTAATTACAAATTACTGAAAATAAAAATTATACTTGTTAAATATAAATATTAAGAAATCTTATATAAAGTAATTATTACATTATCAGCATTATTTTCAGCTCTTATTATAATATCAAAACCAGTATCATTTCTAAATTTTAAATCATAGCTACCATACGCAACAGCAGCATCTTTACCAGTTTGTATATAAGGAACTTTATTGCTATGTTCATGTCTTTCTATAATTGCTAAATTAGGCGTGTTAAGTATAGCATTGTAAAGAGTAGTACTAACTTGACAATTGCCTCCACCTAAACCTTTTTTCTTATTACCATATTTGTCAAAAATATCTGCTTGTTGATAACCTTTGTTAGAAGTTGATGGCCCTACTGTATCACAGAAAGAGAAAATAGAACCATTAGGAACAATAGTATCATTTAATGTTGAACAAGTAATAGAAATATTATTCTGTCTTGCACTTTCTTTATTATATATTTTAGTAGAAAAAGTAGAAAGTTGTTCTTCAACTTTAGTAGGCATTTCATTACTTTGATTATCTGCACTATTTTGATTATTTTCTATATGTTCATCATTAATATTATTTTCATTAGTAATATTTTCTGAAACATCGTTATTTTGAGAATTATTAGGTTCAACCTCTAATATATTTTCACTATTTGAATTATTTTCAACATTTGTAGAAGTTCTATCAGCAACATAATCATTTTTGTTTGTATTATCATTTTTTATAACAAAATAAATAGCGATACAAATTGCAATAATAACTATAAAAGCTAAAATATAATATAATTTATTTTTCAAACTAAATTCCATTCCTTTCTTTTTTTTGCTTGAAGAAATCGAATATATATCTATAAAATATTATTTTTCAAGCTAATTACCATAATTAATATAACCAAAAAAAGTAATAAAATACATAAATAATGAATATAATATGTGCCAGAGAAATAAAAAAGATATAAAAATTTAAAATTTTAGAAAGGATTTAACAAAAATGAAAAATATTGATGAAATATTACGATATTTCCCCAATAATATATATCAAATATTTTTAAATATATTTACAGAAAATAATCAAATAATAAATGAAATACAGGAAATAAGAATTAGAGCTAATAGACCGATATTATTAAAATTAAGAGAAACAGACATATTGTTACAATACAATATATCACAAACAGAGATATTACAAATATTAGAACGTTTATGTGAAAATTCTATTTACGCATATAAAAATCAAATTTGTGAGGGATTTATTACAATTAAAGGAGGACACCGTGTTGGTTTAACTGGTTCATGCGTTATAGAAAATGGAAAAATTACAAATATAAAATATATATCTAGCTTAAATTTTAGAATAGCAAGAGAAGTATTCAATTGTAGTACAAAAGTATTAAATGAAATAATAGATATAGAAAATAAAACTATATATAATACAATAATTGCATCACCACCAGGAAAAGGAAAAACTACAATTCTTAGAGATATTATTAGAATATTAAGTAATGGTATAAATGAAATTAATTTTAATGGAAAAATATGTGGTGTAGTAGACGAAAGAGGCGAGATTGCTGCTATGTATAAAGGAGTTCCTCAAAATGATATAGGCATAAGAACAGATATTGTAGAAAATATTGATAAAAATAGGGGTATACATATATTAATAAGGACGATGTCTCCTGAGATAATTGCTTGTGATGAGATTGGAAGTTATGAGGATATTGAAGCAATACAGTATGCATTATATTCTGGAGTGAAGGGAATTTTTACTATGCATGCAAAAAATATTGATGATGTTAAAAATAATAGATATGTTTATAATTTGATTGAAAATGGTGGAATACAAAAAGTTGTTTTTTTATGATGTTTATGTAATAAAAAATTATAGAAATTTTAAGTTTTGGTATTTTATAATGTTACACCCTTCAATTACACTCTGATTGCGAATTTTTTTTCCATAAAATATCAAAGAATTTTAAAAATTTTTTAATGTATATTCGTCATTTCATAAAAATATTATATTTCAAGCATTTTTAATTAATATTATTTAAAACCATTATACTGTAACTTTATAATCAATTTAAAAAAATATAATTAAAAGTATTTACAAAAAATTTTTATAATGATAAAATCAAAATATAAAAATATAATAACAAAGTTACATAATAAAACAAAAATGGAGCAAAATAAACAAAAGAAGAGAGGGGAAAATAAATGAAATTAAACAATAAAATATTTAAAAAAAATAAAGGAATAACACTAGTAGCGCTAGTAATTACAATAGTAATTTTATTAATATTAGCAGGAATATCAATCGCACAATTAACAGGAAATGGACTATTTGAGAATGCAAAATTGGCAAAAGAAAAGTCTGAAAATGCAATAGAAGAAGAAAATGAAAAATTATCCCAATATGGAGATATTATTAATGAATATATTGATGGAACAAGAACAAATGCTAATAGTGGAGGAACATTACTTTGGGAAAATCCAAATTATACGGAAGCATTTTTACCGCAAACTATTATATTAAACGATTCTTTAAGTAACTACAAATATATAAAAATATTATTTAGGGCATCCTGTGTTAATAATAGTGTAGAGGTAGTAAATAATACTTCTTATTCAATAGATACATTAATTATAGATAATAAAGTAAGTTCACAAATGTATTTATCATATTATGAATCTGTTTGGACTGGACATCCTTTATATTATAGATATTTTAATGGAGAAGAAAAAGAAATAACTTTTGAAAATGCATATACATCAGGTAGTGGTTCTAATAATGCTAATAATAATAATGCATGTATTCCATATTATATATTAGGATACAATTTTTAAGTTTTGTATTTATATAAAGCATATTTCATATTAAAAGCCAAAAATTAAAAGTTTGACATTTCTGAAAAAAAACGTTATAATATATATGTATTATTTAAAAAAGGAGAAAAATGTTATGCTAAAAAAATACTGGAAAAAAATTGGAATGTTAATATTGATAATAGCATGTGTATTTAATATAATGAACAAATTAGTACATAAATTATCATTAAATAAAGAAATGTTACAATCAGCACAGTATATATTTAGTCAACAAGAAAATGAAAATAAGAAAAAATAATACTTGAAAAAATTTAGAAGATATGTTATTATAAAAAACAGTCATGTTATAAAATACGAAAAAGAGGTGAAATTAAAATGAAAGAAGGATTACATCCAGAATATGCAGAAACAACAATTACATGTGCATGTGGTAATGTTTTAGAAGTTGGTTCAACAAAAAAAGATATAAAAGTAGATGTTTGCTCAAAATGTCATCCATATTGGACAGGTAATTTAAGACAAGAAACAGTTGGTGGTAGAGCAGATAAATTTAAGAAAAAATATGGACTTGCATAATAAATTACTGATTAATAAAAAAATTAATTATATTATTACAAAAAGCTTAAATGAAGTCATATATTATAATCTATATTATAGTATATGACTTCATTTAATGCACTCCAAATATTATTTAGATTTATCTAACAACATAGGGCCAATTTGAGTAACAGTACCAGCACCTAAGGTTAATATAATATCATTTTCATTAACGTTATCTTTTAATATATTAACACATTCTTCAAAATTAGCAACATATTTAGCATCTTTACCTAAGGAATTTATTTTATCAACTAAATCTTTAGAAGAAATATTATAAGTATTAATTTCTCTAGCTGCATAAATATCTAAAACAATAATATTATCAAAATTTAATAAAGCTTTTGCAAAATCATCTAAAAGATTTTTTGTTCTACTATAAGTATGAGGTTGAAATACAACCCAAGACTTATTAAACTTTTTATTTTTTACAGATTCAGATGTAGCAACTATTTCAGTAGGATGATGACCATAGTCGTCATAAATACTAGCTCCATTTATTTTTCCCTTAAATTCAAATCTTCTATGAGCTCCTGTAAATTTATTCAAAGCACTTTGAATAATATTTTTATCAATTTTATAATAATCACATAATGCAATACAAGCAAGAGAATTTAAAACATTATGCATTCCTGGTATAGACAATTTGATTTTTGAGAAAAATTCATTATTTTTATAAACATCAAATTCTGGAAAACCATCATTATCAAAAGATATATTTTCAGCAAAGAAATTAGCATTTTTGTTATTTATACCATATAAAATTATATTTGCATTAGTATATTGAGCTAAATCTAAACAGTTTTTATCATCTGCATTAATTACTAAAACACCATCATTAGGTAACAATTTTACATATTTAATAAAAGCATTTTTTATATTTTCAAATGTTTTAAAATAATCTAAATGGTCATTATCAATATTTAAAATAACTTCAGCTTTTGGAGTAAACTTTAAAAAGCTCTCAACATATTCACAAGCTTCTATAATAAAGTGCTCACTATTACCAACTTTGTAGTTACCATCAATTATATTTAAATAAGCTCCAACTTGTATACTTGGATCCTTTAAAGCTTCTAAAAAACAAATAGATAACATAGAAGTCGTTGTTGTTTTTCCGTGAGTACCAGAAATGCAAATAGTATCTTCAAAGCATCTAGTAAGTTCTCCTAAAAAGTCAGCCCTTTCAATTGTAGGAATATTTAATCTTTTTGCTTCAACCATTTCAGGATCATCTTGTTTTATTGCAGCAGAATAAACTATAATATCACTTTTTGCAACATCTTCTAAATTATGACCTATTGTAACTTTTATTCCCATAGTATTTAATTTTTCAGTTACTTCAGATTTTACCCAATCAGAACCTGTAACATTAAATCCCCAATTTATAAGTATTGCAGCGATACCACTCATACTTACTCCGCCAATACCTATCATATGTATATTTTTATATTTTTTTATATTTTGAATGTTTGGCATTAAAAATCCCCCTAATTTATATATATTAAAAAGCAAAACAATTATATAATTATATGGTTTAAAATTCAATAGTTTTTTTATAATAATATTAAAAATTATTCCAAAAAGTTCGTATTTAAATTAATTTTATTTTTTACTATTAAATTTGTAAGAAAATGTTTACAAAAAAATATAAAAATGATAAAATTTGAAACAGAAAAGTAATAACAAAGTTACATAATAAAACAAAAAAGGAGCAAAATAAACAAAAGAAGAGAGGGGAAAATAAATGAAATTAAACAAAAAAATGTATAAACAAAAAAAGGGAATAACATTAGTAGCACTTGTGATAACAATAGTTGTTTTATTAATATTAGCAGGAATATCCATAGCTCAATTAACAGGAAATGGATTATTTAAAAATGCAAAATTAGCAAAGGAAAAAACACAAAATGAACAAATTAAGGAAAATAGTACATTAGAAAATTATGGAGAAATTATAAATGAATATTTAGCTAATTCTAATAGAGAAGGAAAATGTGAACATATTTCAAATGATATAGAAGATTTTATACCCAATGTTGACTTTATAAATGGAACATATATAACTATTAGTATACCAGAGATTAAAACTTTTAATTCAGTTAATATAGTAGGATATGCTATATTGTTAAATGACAAAGTAAAGGCACTTATTACTGAAAAAACGTATACATTTGAAAATTTAGAGTTTAATACATCTTATAATGTTTCTGTTATTGCTATAGATGATAATGCAAAATTAAAATATTCTAAGATATCTGCAAAAACATTAAATAGGTTATATTTATATAAAGAAGGTAATGAATGTAATTTTATAACAGGAGGTTGGAAACATTCAGGTTATCATGTAAACAATACTGGAACTTTTACTAAAAATGAAGATAATATATATTTATATGCACCAATGAATGCGAGAATATTTTGTTCACAAACAAAACCTATTGATTTAACAAATTATTCTAAATTGTATATAGAAATAGAAGGAACTGAAAAAATATATACTATATCTAAAATATCATATTTTAGTAATTCATTTGGAGAAGATATATCTTTTAATAGCATGGAACCTATTGATATTTCAAATTATAATACAAATTATTATATACACTTAACAGTTGCTAATAACTATTATTGTCAAATAAAAAATGTATGGTTAGAAAAATAAATAAAAAATTTTCAATATATTTTTATTATATCATTTAATTTTAAATTTTATTATATTTAATTGAATATTTTTATAAAAAGTATTTACAAAAAATTTTGCAAATGATAAAGCTTGAAAATAATAGGATAAATGTAAAATTAAAATAATAATACGAAACTTAAATTTTCTTAGTGACAGAGAATATTAGAAAATTTTAGTTTCGTATTTTTTATATTTCAAACACATAAAATCGTTTCAAATTATTGATTATAAATTTTTAATTTCAGCTATTGTTAAGCCAGTAGCTTTGCTTATAATTTCAAAATCTATATTTTGTTCTTTTAGTTTTCTAGCAATAGTTATTGTTTTTTCTCGTTTTCCAGTTTTTAAACCATTATCATATCCAGCTTTTAAGCCCTTATCATATCCAGCTTCTTCAATATCAGCTTGATCCATTATATATTTTTCTCTTAATTCAGCTAAATATCGTTCATGCTCATCTTGACT
>CANQTJ010000019.1 GCA_947626705.1 uncultured Clostridia bacterium
GATTTTGTAGAGCTTTTTTTTGTAACTTTAGATGTAGATTTCTTTGTAGTTGTAGTTTTAGTAGATTTTTTAGTAGAATTTTTACTAGTAGAAGTATCTGTTTTTCTACTAGCAACTTTTTTTGTAGATGTTTTTGATTTGGTATTTTGCTTTTTTTCTGTTTCTTTTAATTCTTCATTTTCTTTTGCTTTTTTTGGCATTTTTTCCTCCTATGTATAATCTCATTTTTTCTATACATATATACTATAATAAAATAAAAATAAATTCAATATAAAATTATAAAAAAATAAAATATTTGTTAAAAGATTTTTTAAATAATATTAATTAAAAATGATTGAAATATAATATTTTAATGAAATGACGAATGTGCATGGAAAAATTTTAGAAATTATTTGATATATTTAAATAAAAAACTTAAAATAATATATTTACATAATTATATAAATATGTTATAATATACCACGTAACAGTTAACAAAAAATCTACAAAACCTTTAAAGGAGGAAAAAATTATGGCATTTTGGAACAAAAACAAAAAGAAAGCAGTAGAAGAAAGCAGTAACGACCGGTTAGATAAAATCAAGCAGGGGAAATTAGAGTTAGATGATATAGTAAGCATAATATCAAAAGAGAAAAACTCTGACCTGTCGGCTCTGAAGTGCAGAGTAGCTGTGTGTATGGACCATTCCGGATCAATGAGATATAGGTATGATTCCGGAGAGGTTCAGCAGGTTCTTGATCTGATTCTTCCGTTTGGATTGAAGTTTGATGATAACGGCTCTATTGAAGTGTTCATCTTTGATGATATATGTCGAAAGATGGACGAAGATATGAACCTGAAAAATTACACAGATTATGTAGAAAACTACATAATCAAACCGAGAATACCATACGGAGGGACGCACTATGCTCCAGCTATTGAAGGAATTGACAAGTTCTATGATGATGGAGCAAATATCCCGACAATAGTCTTCTTCATCACAGATGGGGAGAACTTCTATGAGGACAGAACGCCATGTGATGCGGCAATAATTGATTCATCTGAACATTCGATATTCTTTATGACTATCGGAGTAGGTAATGATGAGTTTGATTATTTACGGCATCTGGACGATTTGAAGGAGCGCCCGTACGATAACACAGGATTTATGAAGTTTGATGATTTTAAAAACATCACAACTGTAAACATGTTTACAAATGCTCTTAAGGATTTTGTTCCGTGGCTTAAGGCAAAGAAATTTGTAAGGTAAAGAGTAGATTTGGGAAGATGTATCTAAAAAACCATCCCTCATTAAATTTAATGAGGGAGGTTTTTTTTCATAAATCATTCTATAATAAAAAATAAAAATAAAAAAATTTTGTATTGAATATTATGTAAAAATATGATATATTTTAGAAAGAAAAGGAGTAATTATAAAATGGATGTTGAAATATTTAAAATAATGGATGAAATAATGGAAATCAACCATCAAATTGTTTCATATATGATTGATTTTGCAAAAGCTGATATGGAAGGTACAACAATAAAAGGAAGAAAAATAACGCTAAGAGATATAGAAAAAAATAAAATATTAGAAATGTTATTTAGACGTTTACAAGAGAAATATAGAGAAATGGAAGAAAATATAATTGATGATACAGAAAATTATACCAATTCAATAGAAGAAGCAGAAGAAATAGAAGATGAATTTGGATTAGAAACATTAAAGTATAAACAAGTAAAATCTATGTCAATTAGTGATTTAGAAACATATTTAGAATCATGTTATGGTGATTTGCATCTTGTAACAGTAGTTGATGGTAATGGTAATGAGATTGTAAGCA
The DNA here is from genome assembly GCA_947626705.1 of uncultured Clostridia bacterium. Lineage (GTDB taxonomy): Bacteria > Bacillota > Clostridia > TANB77 > CAG-508 > CAG-269. The sequence goes on from CANQTJ010000019.1 coordinate 1,824, forward strand.
GTATATATAAAAAACAACAATTCAGTAATTTGAGAAATGCAGAATATAATGCGCAAATAGATACTCTAGAAGATATAGATACTAGAATGATGATAGATAAGAATGATGAAAGAATATCTTTTCAAGAAAAGTCTTATATTTTAGATGATATAGCTAAAAAGAGATTTTATAAAGAATATGCAATAAAACAAGTGGAACGTTATATTAAAGACTTAGACGAAAAAAGTTATGAAATGACACCAAAGGAATATAAAAAAATGAAAGAAATTTTATATGAACAAAAATATATTTATATATATTTATACTTAAATAGTAAATATAATGGAGTTTTACAAGAAAATGATATTGGAAAGTTAGCTATAGTAAAAAGATACATAGATGATAATGCACTTAGCTTAATTCTTAATATGACACCTTATGAAATTGAAGAAATTATAAAGGCTAATATGTTGGAAAGTAAAGAAGACTTTAAAGAAATTATAAACAAAAGGTTGAATATTAAAAGAAAAGAAAAAAGAAAAGAGAGAAAAGAAGATAGTCAAAATAAAAAAGATGATAATCAAAGTAAAGTAGAAGATAATGAAGTAATAGAAGAAAAATAAAAAAACACTTGCATTTAGCATAAAAAACTGTTATAATATTACACGTATTAAACACATAAAGCAAGTTTAAAGGGAAGTGCCAAGAAATTGGTCCTATTTAAATGATGAACTTTATGGAAGTATAAACAAAAAAGGGAGGAATTAAAAATGGCAGTAGTTGCAATGAAACAATTACTAGAAGCAGGTGTTCATTTTGGACATCAAACAAGAAGATGGGATCCAAAAATGGCTGAATACATATTTCAAGCAAGAAATGGAATCCATATAATCGATTTACAAAAAACATCTAAAAAAATTGATGAAGCTTATGCTTTTTTAAAACAACAAGTAGAAGAAGGAAAAACAGTTTTATTTGTTGGCACAAAAAAACAAGCACAAGAATGTGTTAAAGAGGCAGCTGAGAAATCTGGAATGTACTATATTGACCAAAGATGGTTAGGAGGAATGCTAACAAACTTTGAAACAATAAGAAAAAGAGTACAAAGATTAAGAGATTTAGAAACAATGCAAGAAGATGGAACATTTGATATTTTACCTAAAAAAGAAGTTATTTTATTAAAGAAAGAAATGGAAAAATTAGAAAGAAACTTAGGTGGAATTAAAGAAATGGAACAAATTCCAGGAGTTATATTCTTAGTAGATCCTAAAAAAGAACATATAGCAGTATTAGAAGCTAAAAAATTGGGAATACCATTAATAGGATTAGTAGACACAAATTGTAATCCAGAAGAAGTAGATTATGCTATACCTGGAAATGATGATGCTATAAGAGCTGTTAAACTAATAACAGATGTTATGGCAAATGCAATAATAGAAGGAAAACAAGGAGAAAGTTTCGAAACTAATATTGATAATGAAGAAAAATTAGAAGAAACAGAAGAAGTAACATCAATGGAAGAAGTTGTTGCAAATAGTGAAGAAGAAACAGAGTAATTAAGTATAAAGAATAATATTTTTTAAATGTAATATTATTAAAAATATATTTTATATAAAATTAAGAAAAAGAGCGAGCAACGCTCGTTCGAAAATATTCGGACGGGAATAAGCTTGCTTTTGTTATTTTAAAGGAGGAATAAAAAAATGGTTACAGCAAGTTTAGTAAAAGAATTAAGAGAAAAAACAGGTGCAGGAATGATGGACTGTAAAAAAGTTTTAACAGAAACAGATGGCGATATGGAAAAAGCTATGGATTTATTAAGAGAAAGAGGAATAGCAAAAGCAGCAAAAAAATCAGGAAGAATAGCAGCAGAAGGTTTAGTGGATTGCTATGTTGCTAAAAATGAAGAATTTAAAACATTTGTTATAAATGTTGCAAAACAAGTTGTTGATAAAAATCCAAAAAATGTTGAAGAATTATTAGCTCAACCAGCAGAATTTGAATCAGGAAAAACAGTACAAGAAGCATTAGTTGGAAAAATTGCTACAATAGGAGAGAACTTATCAATAAGAAGATTTGTAAGATTTGAATCTGAAGGTTTAGTTGCAAAATATATTCACGGTGATGGAAAAATTGCAGTTTTAGTTAATATGTCAAAAGGAACAGAAGATGTTGCAAAAGATATTTGTATGCAAATTGCAGCAGCAAGACCAGAATATGTAAGAAAAGAAGAAGTACCACAAGAAAGAGTAGACAAAGAAATGGAAATACTTAAAGTTCAAACAATGAACGAAGGAAAACCAGAAGCAATAGCAGAAAAAATAGTACAAGGAAGAATTGGAAAATTTTACGAAGAAATATGCTTAGTAGATCAAGCATTTGTAAAAGACCCTAGTAAAAAAGTATCTCAATTATTAACAGAAAAACAAGCAGAAGTAGTTTCATTTGCTAGATTTGAAAAAGGAGAAGGAATTGAGAAAAAAGAAGAAAATTTTGCTGAAGAAGTTATGAAACAATTGAAATAAATAATTATAAAAGCGATATAATTTTAAAATATTATAATTATATCGCTTTTTCGTTCTTCAAGGCGTTTAGATACTCAAATATTCAAATTTATATACACACTATAAATACATAAAATCTATTCTTAATTTTTTTTGTCAAAATTATTGTTTTTTTAAGACTTTTTATATATAATTAAGAAACGAAAAAACAACCAAAGGAATCAAGGAGGAAAAGTATAATGAACGATATTAGAGATTTAGACAGAATACTAAAAATAAAAGTCATAGGAATAGGCGGTGCAGGTAACAATGCAATAACCAGAATGATAGAAGATAATGTAAAAGGTGTATCATTTTATATGTTAAATACAGAAACAGGTTCATTAAAGAGAGCAAGAACAAGTAATACATTACAAATTGGAGTTCAAACGACAAAAGGATTAGGAGCAGGAGCAAACGAAATAGTAGGAGAAAGAGCAGCTATAGAAAATAAAGAAGAAATAAAAGAGATTCTAAGAGGAGCAGATTTAGTGTTTATAACAGCAGGAATGGGAGGAGGAACAGGAACAGGCGCTGCTCCAATTGTTGCAGAAATTGCAAAAGAGATGGGAATATTAACAATTGGAATTGTAACAAAACCATTTGCTTTTGAAGGAAAAGCAAGAATGCTAAGAGCTGAAAAGGGAACAGAAAGGTTAAAAAATAATGTTGATGATTTAATAGTAGTATTAAATGATAATCTTTTAAAGATTACAAATTCAAAAATAAAATTAAATGATGCTTTTTCAATAGCAGATGATATTCTAGAGCAAGGTATTACTAGCATAACAGATTTGTTAACATCAGTTGGTGAGGTAAATATAGATTTTGCAGATATTAAAACAACAATGAGTTATAGAGGAAAAGCCTATATGGGAATAGGTAGAGCAAAAGGAGAAAGGAAGATAGAAGAAGCAGTAAGACAAGCAATAGAAAATCCACTAACAGAAAGTAAGATTAATGGAGCAAAAGGTGTAATATTTAATATAAAAGGGAATAATACATTAAGTCTTTTAGAAATAAATAGTGCAGTAGCAATTATAAATGAGCAAGTAAGCGAAGATGCTAATATTATATTTGGAACTGTAATTGATGAAAATATGGAAGAAGAAGTACAAGTTACTGTAATTGCAACAGGTGTAGATGATAAAATAGAAGGTTAATAAATAACTTAGGAGATGAAAAGCAAATGAAAAAGTTATTAGCAATAATCTGTGTATTATTACTTATTTTTATTGGCATGTATATATATAAAAGAAATATAAATCAAAATAATATAAATGTTTCAGAAGTCCAGAAAATAGAAGAATATATGTCACAGATATATATGTGGCAAGAAATAACCAAAGAAGCATTACCGAAATTTGATGATATTAAAAAAAAACCAGATATATGGATATGGGAAGTCGTAAAAAAGAATCTAGAAAATTATGAATTAACATATCAAGAAATACAAGAAAAAGCAATTCAAATATTTGGAGAAAACTTTAAAAAGCAATTTCCAAAAGAAGGATATGAATATATATATTATGATGAAAATTATGGAAAATATTTAACAACAGGGATTGGGTTAGATATGCAAGAAGATATGTTTTTAATAAATACAATAAATAAAGATAAAAATAAATATAAGGTTGAAATAGTAGAATATTTAGAAGATTACGACAATGCTATTCAATTAGAAGATGAAAATCAAATATATGATATTTATATAAAAAATTTGAATCAAGAAATTATTGCAACAATAAAAAGTAATGAAAGCGAAACAAAAGCAATAGAAGTTGTAAAGGAAAATATAGACAAATTTACAACGAAAAATGTTACTTTAGTAGAAGATTCAGGAAAAATATATGTAGAAAGTGTAGAATAATAAAGTACTATGAATAATAGGAATAAGTATGGTTTTAAAAGATGATATACGAAATCAAAAGGAAGATAAATAATGTTAGAAATATTAAAACAATGTACTATATGTCCTCATAATTGCAAAATAAACAGAGTACAAGGACAGATAGGAAGATGCAAATCAAATGAAACAGTAAAAATAGCCTTATATTCAGTCCATAATTTTGAAGAACCATGTATTAGTGGAAAGAAAGGCTCTGGAACAGTCTTTTTTTCAAATTGCAATATGAATTGTGTATTTTGCCAAAATTATGAAATAAGTCAACAAGGAAAAGGCAAAGAAATAACGATAAAAGAATTAGCTGAAATATTTATCAAGCAACAAGAAAGAGGAGTAGAAAATATAAATTTAGTTACTCCAACAAGTTATGTTCCACAAATAATAGAAGCAATAAAAATTGCAAAGAAAAATGGATTAAACATACCAATTGTTTATAATACAAATGGATATGAAAATGTTGAAACTTTAAAAATGTTAGAAGGATATATAGATATATATCTACCAGATTTAAAATATTCTGATAACTTATTAGCAAAACGTTTATCAAAAGTGGAAAACTATTTTGAAATTGCAACGAACGCAATAAAAGAAATGCACAGGCAAGTAGGAAATCCAGTTTTTGATAAAAATGGAATGATGAAAAAAGGAATGATTATTAGACACTTGGTGCTACCAAATCATATATTAAATTCAAGAAGAGTTTTAAAGTGGATAAATGATAATATGAATGACGTATATGTAAGTGTTATGGCACAATATTTTCCTACATATAAAGCAAAAGAAATTGAAGATATAAACAGAAAATTAACAAAAGAAGAATATGAAAAAATAGAGAAATATTTGTATAGATTAAATTTGCAAAATGGATATATACAAGAACTTGGAGAACATGAAGAAGAATATGTACCAAAATGGGAAGTGTAAAGCTACCTATAAATTTTGAAAAAATGTAGATAAATGTAGATTTGTGTTATATAATTCAAATAAATTTTAATAAAAAATATATTAAAAGGAGATGACAATATGCAAATTAAAGTAATTGCATCAACAAAAGTAGGATTTATTTTACCAAAAGAAGAAGCTTTAGATTTTTCAGGTAAGTCAGCAGGTATATGTTATTTACCAGATACTCTAGAAACTCTATTTGCAGAGCCAACAGAAAAAACACAAAGGAGAGCAAATGGAAACCTAAAATCGGGACATCATAGTGTTTTTGGACATGCAACTTATAATTTAAGTCTTGAAGGAATACCTAAAATTCTTGCAATGATTTTAAACAATGAAAAAATTTATAATACATCAGAGAAATCAGCAAGATATACAAAGATGGAGCCTTCTAAAGAAGAAAAAGTATTATATGAAAAATGGATAGAGATTTACAAAAAAGAAATAAGTAAAGAATATCCAAACTTTGACGAAAAAAGAGTTCAAAAATTAGCTCAGGAAAATGCACGATATTTAATTAGTGTATTTACACCTGCAACAATTATGGAATACACTGTAAGCTTTGAACAATTGAATTTTATTATCAGTTGGTTTGAAGATTATATTGCATTTGAACCTGAAACAAAATTTTCAACCAAATTAAAAGAAGTAATGAAACAATTTTTAAATGAATTACCTGATTTAAAAGTTGAAGAACTTAATCCTAGAATGAAAGGAACAAAACTTTCTCTATTTGCTAAAAGAGAAAGAAATGAGGAATTTGGAGAAAACTATTGTACTACATATTTATCAAGTTTTTCTCAGTTGGCTCAAGCTCAAAGACATAGAACATTATCTTATGAGATGTCATTACTAGATACACCACAGTATTATGTTCCAAAAATAATTAGAGGAACAGACCTTGAAGAACAATGGCTAAAAGATATATCTTCATTAGAAGATTATTATCCACAAGGAATGTTAATAAAAGTAAATGAAAGAGGAACAGTAGAAAACTTTGTATTAAAATGCACAGAGCGTTTATGTGGAGCAGCTCAACTTGAAATAATGGAACAAACAAATATTACAATGGAAAAATATTTGAATGCAACAAAAAATAATACTGTAATACAAAATTATTTGTTACCATATTCAAAAGGTGCAAGATGTACATTTCCTGGCTGGAAGTGCAGTTCGCCATGTATATTTGGTGGAAAAAATGCAATGACTAGAAAAATTTAATTATAAAAAAATTAATCGATTAAGAAATGAAGTGTTATATTTGTAACCTTCAACAACAAGGAGAATTTTTTAAGATTGAGCCATTAAAGTAAATTAGGGGGGATATATATGTATATAGTGCCAAATCCAATTGAAGTAAAAGCTATAGAGAACTATAAAATATATATAAAATTTGAAAACGGCGAAGAGAAAATTTTAGATATGAGAAAAAATTTAGAAAAAAAATATTATCAAAAATTAAAAGATTATAAATACTTTAAAAATGTAAATATTTCAAAAACAGGAATTACAATTGAATGGGAAGGTGGAGAAGATATTTCACCAGAAAATTTATATTATAATAGCAGATTAATAAAAAAATTTAAATAAAATAGAAAGCTTTAGGTTAAAATATTAGAAAAACCAATTTTTAAATTACAAAGAGTAAGTGAAAATTAGAAAGGATAAAATAATGTTTAAACCTAAAGCTATTTATTTTGAAAAAGAAATTGAAAATTATGAATTGGGAAAGCAATTATTAGAAAAATATAAAGATGTACCAAAAATAGAAATAGAAAATCATAATAATATAGAAGAAATGAGAAAAAAACAAAACAGTGAATTTATGGATATGAAAAGAAATTTAATAATAGGAATAAGAAAAACACATAAATTTGTAGAAAATCATAAAACATCTGATTATTTAGTACCTTATACATCATCAGGTTGTACAGCAGCATGTATGTATTGTTATTTAGTATGTAATTATAATAAATGTGCATATTTGCGTTTATTTGTAAATAGAGAACAAATGCTAGATAAAATAATTAAAGTTGCAAATAAGGCTGAAAAAGATTTAACATTTGAAATAGGAAGTAATAGCGATTTAATTTTAGAAAATACAATAACAGGTAATTTGCCATGGACAATAAAGAATTTTAAAGATTCTCCAAAAGGTCATCTTACATTTCCAACTAAGTTTGATATGGTTGATGATATATTAGATATAGACCATCAAGGAAAAGTTACTGTTAGAATGAGCGTTAATCCAGACGAAATTATAAATAGAGTAGAATTTGGAACTTCAAGATTAAAGGGAAGAATAGAAGCAATTAATAAATTAAAAGAAGCTGGATATAAAATAGGAATATTAATAGCACCAGTAATAATGGTAGATAATTGGAAAGAATTATATTTAGAATTAATAAAACAATTATCAGAGAATTTAACAGAAAAAGTAAAAAAAGATGTATTTTTTGAAATTATATTTATGACTTATAGTTTTGTTCATACAAAAATAAATGAAGAAGCTTTTCCAAATGCTATAAATATATACAATAAAGATTTGATGACAGGTAAAGGAAAAGGAAAATATATGTACAAAAAACAATATAGAGAAGATGGAGATAAATTTTTTAGAGAGCAAATGAAAAAATATTTTCCTAATAATGAAATAATGTATATTGTTTAAATTTAAGTTTCGGTTTTTCATAAATCAATATTCTATAATTAAAGAAAACGAAACTAAAAAATTTTTAAAATGTTGATATTTGTAAATTTTTGTAGTATTATGATTCATATAAGGAGGAGATTATATGGATAATAATTTAAACAAAAAAAGAGATAATTATATTAGTTGGGAAGAATACTTTATGGCAATTGCAAAGTTATCAGCAATGAGAAGTAAAGATCCATCAACACAAGTAGGGGCATGTATAGTTAGTAATGATAATAGAATTTTATCAATAGGATATAATGGAGCACCAAATGGTTTTAGTGATGATGATTTTCCTTGGGCAAGAGAGGGAAGTAATTTAGATACAAAATATCCTTATGTATGTCATGCGGAATTAAATGCAATTTTAAATTATAGGGGTAGCAAAAAAGATTTAGAAAATGCAAAAATATATGTAGATTTGTTTCCGTGTAATGAATGTGCAAAAATTATTATTCAGTCTGGAATTAAAGAGGTTGTATATTTATGTGATAAATATGCTGATTCGGAAAATAATATTGCTTCAAGAAAGTTATTTGATAGTTGTGGAATAAAATATAAAAAGATTGAATTAAATGGGAATAAAAAAATAGAGATAGAATTGAAATAACAAAAGAAAAAAAATGAGGGAAATCGGGGCCAGGCTTATTATCCCTCTTTTTTTAATAAGTACTTTATCAATAAAAGTTATTAAAAAAAAAGAGGGATAATAAGCCTGGCCCCGATTTCCCTCATTTTTCTTCTTTAGTTTTTTAATTCTACGACAGTAACTCCCATTTCACCTTCACCATAAGAACCAACTCGAAAAGACTTAACATGAGGATTAGTCTTTAAAAATTTTTGTATACCTTCACGTAATTTTCCAGTACCTTTACCATGAACAATCCTCACAGTTTGTAACTTAGCTAAATAACAATCATCTAAAAATTTATCAACAACGAAGATAGCCTCATCAACATTAAAACCAATAACATTTAATTCAGTCTTTACAGTTCTAGACTTAGAAATAGAATTATATGAAGTAGTAGAACTAGACTTTTTATTAGAATTTTTAACTTTTTGCAAAAATTTAATATTAATATTCATCTTAACATTTCCAACTTGAATCTGTACTTCATTAGATTTAGAAACATTAGATAAAATAATTCCATTTTGTCCTAAAGTAGTAACAAAAACTTCAGTATTAGGCTTAACTTCATTAATATCAATAGAAGATATATTATCATTATTTTCAATAGAAGTAATTGTAATATTTTTAATATCTTTATTTAATTTATTTCGTAAATTATTTAATTCACTATTAGAGTTAGATGAATTATTCATTTTTGATATAATATCATTTGCTTCGTCTTTAGCATCTAATAATATATTTCTAGCTTTAATTTTAGCATCATTAATTATATCTTTTTCTTGTTTTAATAATTTAGAATTATCTCTTTCTAATGATTTTCTTAAATTAGTAACTTCTTCGAGTTCTTTAGAAATTTTAATTTTTTCATTTTCAATTTTTGATTTATTATCATAAATATTTTTAAGTAATTCTTCAAAATCAACATCTTTTTTATTTAAATTAGATTTTGCTTTTTCTATAATATGTTCAGAAAGACCAAGTTTTTTACTAATTTCAAAGGCATTACTTTTACCAGAAACGCCAATTAAAAGATGATAAGTAGGAGAAAGAGTGTTAATATCAAATTCTACAGAAGCATTTTCAAAACCTTTAGTAGATAAAGCATATTTTTTTAATTCTTGATAATGTGTAGTAGCAACTGTTAAACTATTATTATTTTTAAAGAAATCTAAAATACTGATTGCAAGAGAGGCACCTTCAAGTGGGTCAGTGCCAGAGCCTAGCTCATCTACCAAAATAAGAGAATCTTCTGTTGAGTTATTTACAATATCAACTATATTTTTAATATGTGATGAAAAAGTACTAAGTGAACTAGATATACTTTGATCATCACCAATATCTGCAAATATTTTATCAAAAACATAAATTGAAGTTTTTTCTGAAGCAGGAATATTAAGACCACTACATGACATTGCAGTCAAAAGTCCAATAGTTTTTAAAGTAACTGTTTTTCCACCTGTATTAGGACCAGTTATAACTAAAGTATTAAATTGTTCTCCCAATGTGAGTGAAATCGGAACAGCAATCTTTTGGTCAAGTAATGGATGTTTAGCATTTTGTAAAGTAATATTTTTTGTATTACTGATTGAAGGAGTTATACCATTAAAACTTTTAGAATATTTTGCTTTTGCAAATATGAAATCTAATGTTGCAATTGTATTAATGTTTATTTTAATTTCCTCTACACAGGGATAAAATAATTTACTTAAGTCTTGCAAAATTTTTTCTATTTCTATATTTTCTTCTATTTTTAAATTACAAAGTTCATTATTTAGCTCAAAAATAGAAATAGGCTCTATAAATATTGTAGAACCAGAACTTGATATATCATGCACAAATCCTTTAATTTGACTTCTATATTCTTCTTTTACAGGAATTACATATCTATCATTTCTAAGTGTAATAACATTTTCCTGTATATATTTTGAATATGTTGCAGAATGTATATATGTATTTAACTTTGACTTTATATCTTGTTCAATATTTCGTTGTTTTTTTCTAATATTTAATAACTCCTTAGAAGCTCTATCATCAATAGAATTTTCATCAATTATACAACTTGAAACTTTTTGTATAATTGAAATATTTGAATATAATGTAACAAAAATATCACTTAAGTATGAAAAATCATTAATATCAATAAAATCTGTATAAAAGTAATTTTTTAAATTTCCTGAAATTTTTAATATTTCTGTTAATTCTAAAATTGACTTAATAGAAAGTGTACCATAAGACTCTATTGTTTTAATATTTATTGTATTATCAGCTATTTCAGAAATTGGAGGAGTATTGCATCTATATAGAAGATTTACAGCTTCTTCAGTTTCTTTTAGCATATTTTTAACATTTTGTACATTATTAGAAGGTGTTAAGTTTAAACATAGTTCTTTTCCTAAATATGTTATTGCATAATTTGATAATATTTCTAATATTTTGTTATATTCTAATTTTTCTAAATATGTATTCATTTAATCATTCCTTTATTTATATTTATATATGTATTAAAACATATTGTAGATATATAATCGTTAATAAAGGCACTTTTATATATCTACTACAATATCATTTACTATATTTACAATATACAATATTAGTAGATAAAATTCAAGTAAACAAAACAAAATTTTGAAACACACTAAAATAATCGTTACAATTCACACCAGTATCTTAATTAACCTTTTTAATAAAACTTTAAAAACTGTGATTTGTAACAAATTATCACTTGTACTTTTAATTTTTTTATGATAGACTAAACAAAAAATAAGGAGAAAAACATTGGAAATCAAAGGAGAAGTAACAGACATAATATACCAAAATGAAATAAATAATTATACAATAGCTGTATTTGAAACAGAAGAAGAAGAAACGACAATAGTAGGTTATTTACCATTTGTAAAAAGTGGCGATACTTTAAAAGTTATAGGAAGATTTGTAGAACATAAAGAATACGGAATACAATTTAAAGTAGATACATTTGAAAAACTGATGCCAGAAACATTAGGAGCATTAGAAAAATATTTAGCAAGAGGAGATATAAAAGGAATAGGGGAAGCAACTGCTAAAAAAATAATAAAAAAATTTGGAGAAGATACAATCAATATCTTTAAATTTGAGCCTGAAAGATTATCTGAGATAAAAGGAATATCAAAAAGTAAGGCGATAGAAATGGCCGAAAGTTTTTTAGAAAATTGGGAAGTATGGCAAATAGTAGGATTTCTTGAGAAATTTGGGATTGGAGCAGAAAATGCTAAAAGAGTATATGATTTATTAGGTATAAATGCTATTGAACAAATAGAAGCAAATCCATATATATTAATAGACATAGCAAGAGGTGTAGATTTTAAACAGATAGACAAAATGGCATTAGATTTGGGTATTAATTATGATAATCAAAAAAGAGTAGAAAGTGGTATAAAATATGCACTAATAAAAGCAACTTATAATGGTAATTCTTGTGTAATAAAAGAAAATTTAATAGGATTTGTGATAACTCTTTTAGATGTAACGACAGAAAATATTGAAGATAATTTAATCAGTTTAAAAGCTAAAGATGAAATTATAATAGATAAAAGAGATGGTGTAGAATGGATATATCTTGAAAATTTTTATAAAGTAGAACAAGAAATTGCATTAAGATTAGCGAGATTAGACAAAGCACCTAATATGAAGGAAATAAAAAATATAGAAGAAGCTTTAAAAAAGATTGAAAAAAAATCAGATATAGAATTATCAGAAAAACAAATAGAAGCAATAAAAGCAATAAATAAAAATAATGTAACAATAATAACAGGAGGACCTGGAACAGGAAAAACAACTATTATAAAAACAATAATAGATTTGTATGAAGAAAGAAAGAAAAAAGTGGTATTAGCAGCGCCAACAGGAAGAGCCGCAAAAAAAATGACAGAAGCAACAGGCAAAGAAGCTTCAACGTTGCATAGACTTTTATGCATTGGAAAATTAGATGATGAAGGCATATATTCAAAACATAGCGATTATCAAGGAGAGCCAATAGATGCAGATTTAATAGTAGTAGATGAACTTTCAATGGTAGATATGTTTTTAATGAATTATCTATTAAACTGCATATATCAAGGAACAAAATTAATATTAGTAGGAGATATAGACCAATTACCATCAGTAGGACCAGGAGTAGTTTTAAAAGATTTAATAAATTCAGATGTCATAAATACAGTTAAGTTGGATAAAATCTTTAGGCAAGCAGCAAAAAGTAAAATAGTATTAAATGCGCATAGAGTAAATAATGGATTAGAATTTATAAAAAAGGGAGATGCAGACTTAGAAGATGATACAAAACAAGACTTTTTCTTTATAAAACAAAATTCAACTGATAAAATAATACAAGAAGTAATAAGCTTATCAACAGGAAGATTAGAAAAATATGGGAATTATGACTTTTTTAAAAATATACAAATATTAACTCCAACCAAAAAAGGACCATTAGGTACAAAAGAATTAAATCGAGAACTTCAATCAGTATTAAATCCAAATTTTGAAGGGTTACCAGAAAAAACAAGTGGTGGAGTATTATATAGAGTTGGCGATAGAATAATGCAAATAAAAAATAATTATGACATGACTTGGGAAAAAGAAAATACTGAAAAGCCAGAAATTGGAACAGGTGTATTTAACGGAGAAATAGGCACTATAACTGAAATAGATGAAAAAGAAAAAGTAGTAAAAATTAAATTTGATGATGAAAAAGTAGCTTGGTATGAATATGCTGATTTAGAACAAATAGAACATAGTTATGCAATAACAATACATAAAGCACAACGGAAGTGAATTTGATGTTGTTATAATGTTAGCACCACAGTCTGCACCAATGTTATTAACTAGAAATTTATTATATACAGGAATTACAAGAGCAAAAAAACTTTTAATAATAATTGGTAGTGATAGAGTTGTAAACTATATGATACAAAATGTGGATAGTAAAAAGAGAAATACTGGTTTAGAGCATAAAATGATACAAGCATTTAAAGGGGATTAAATTTATTATTTTATAATTTAATATTTATGATTATGGAGTGAATAATCTTTTATTAATTTTAAATTTGTTGAAAAAATTTTATTGACAATATACATAAAATAAATTATAATAAATATACTAATAATAACTAGCTTAAAGAAAGTTAGAAAAGCGGTTTTAACTCCACCAATCAAGAAACGGAGAATGAAAAAGCGGTTTTAACTCCACCAATCAAGAAACGGAGAATGAAAAAGTTAGGGGGAATTAGTTTACTAATTCTCCAATTATATTTATAAGGAGGTAAAAATATAGAAAATTTAAAATTATACAAAATTAATGAAAAATACGCAGAATATATTTATAATCAAGATAATAAAGTACTAAAAGCATTTAATATTAAAAATAGAAGACCATTTATAGGGATTATTTTAAAAATAAATAAAATAAATTATTTTGCACCACTTAGTTCTCCTAAGAAAAAGCACGAAAAAATGAAAAATAATGTCGATTTTATTAAAATTAACAAAGGAAGAAATGGAGTAATAAATTTGAATAATATGATACCAATTCCAAAAAATCAATTTTATGAAATAGATATAAAAGATGAAATACAAAAAGATAAAAAATATGGAATAATTTTAAAGTATCAAACAAAATGGTGTAATGAAAATAAAAATCAAATAATAAAAAATGCAGAAAAATTATATAATCTAATAATAAATAATAAAGCAAATTTTAATCTAAAAAATAGATGTTGTGATTTTAAGTCTTTAGAAAAAAATTTAAATCAATTTAAATTAAAGAAAGAGTGAATTAAATTTTTAAAATTCAAGAAAATTTATTAAATCTAATTTATCCCCCAGTATGCGGAATATGTGGAAAAATGAATACAAATTTTATATGTAAGAAATGTGAAATGCAATTAAAAAAAATAGAACAAGCAACAATACTAAAACAAGGAGAACAAATAGAAAATAAATATTTTGATGAATTAATATACATATTTAAATATGAAGGACAAATAAGAAAATTAATATTAGAGTATAAATTTAATGAAAAATCATATTTATATTTAACATTTGTAAATTTTTTGTTAAAAAATGAAAAAATATTTGAAAATATAAAAAAATATGATAAAATTATTCCAGTTCCGATAAGCAAAAAAAGAATGAAAACAAGAGGATATAATCAAAGTTTATTAATAGCAAATGAAATATCGAAT
>CANQTJ010000020.1 GCA_947626705.1 uncultured Clostridia bacterium
ATATGTTAGGGAGAACGCCAGAACAAATAAAAGCAGTTAGACCTTTAAAAGATGGAGTAATAGCTGATTTTACAGCAACACAATTAATGTTAAAAAATATTATACAAAAAGTAGAGAAAAGATATAATATAGGTAGACCAAGAGTTGTAGTAGGTGTACCATCAGGAATTACAGAAGTTGAAGAGAGAGCTGTTGAAGAATCTGTTATTCAAGCGGGAGCAAAGGAAGTTTATTTAATAGAAGAACCAATGGCAGCGGCAATAGGTGCTACTTTAGATGTTGCAGAACCAAGTGGAAACATTATAGTAGATATTGGAGGTGGAACTACAGAGGTTGCTGTTATTTCATTAGGAGGAATTGTTGTTAGTCATTCTTTAAGAGTTGCTGGAGATGAACTTGACGAGGATATTGTAAATTATGTGAAAAGAGAAATGAATTTAGCAATAGGAGAAACTACAGCAGAACAAATAAAAATTCAAATAGGCTGTGCTATGCCACTTATGACTGAAATGAGTATGGATATTAGAGGTAGAGATTTAACAGATGGATTACCTAGAAATGAAAAAATAACTTCAATTCAAGTTGAAGAAGCAATGAAAGAGTCTATTTCTAAAATTGTTGATATTGTTAAAACAACTCTAGAAAAAACTCCTCCAGAACTTGCTTCAGATATAATGGAGAAAGGTATTGTACTTGCAGGTGGAGGAGCTTTAATTAAGAACTTAGATAAATTATTAAGTATGGAAACAGGTATGCCAGTTTATGTTGCAGAAGAACCTTTGGATTGTGTTGTTCGAGGTGCTGGAAAAACTTTAGAAGATTTAGAAAGATTAAAAGCAGTACTCATAAATTCAAGGAAAAGAAGATAAATATAACAGTAAAAATGTGGAAAGGGGAAGAATATGTATAGAAAGAAAAAAGGTGAATTATTAGGAATTATTATTACAATAATTATTTTAATACTAATAGTAGTATTTTCTAATATGGAATCTAATACATCATTCTTTGAAAATATTGTTAATAAATTAGTTATGCCAATTCAAAATAGCTTAACTTATTTAAAAAATAGAATAAGTGGTAATTCTACATTTTTTACAGATATAAATAATCTAAAGACAGAAAACCAAATGTTGCAAGATAAAAATAGTAAATTAGAACAATCATTAAGAGAATTAGAAAATATTAAAACAGAAAATGAAACATTAAAGGAATATTTGGGATTAACTGAAAAATATGGAGATTATAAAACTATACCAGGCTATATTATAAATAAAGATATTAGTAATTATTCAAAAGTAATAGTTATAAATATAGGAAAAAATGATGGGGTAGAAAAAAATATGACAGTTATAGCAGATGAGGGACTTGTTGGACATGTTATATCTGTTACAGATACTACTGCAAAAGTTAGAACAATTATAGATACTTCAAGTTCTATTAGTTGTTTAATGAGTACAAATAAGGATAGTATTGTTTGTAAAGGAACTTTAAATAGCAATTCTGAATTAAAAGCTATGTATATAGCTACAGATGCTAATTTGATACAAGGGGATAGTGTTGATACATCAGGATTAGGAGGAATTTACCCTAAAGGAATACATGTAGGTACTATTAAAACAATAGTAGCTACTAAAAATATAACAGATAGATATGCTATAATTGAAACTGCCGTAGACTTTAATAAATTAAATACAGTCTTAGTTATAAAAAATAATTAATAAATATTTTAAGTTTCGTTTTTCAAGATTTGTATTCTATTAAAAAAACGAAACTTAAAAAGTATATTAATTATTACAAAAAATTTTATTATAGAATTTTTCTGAGGTGAAATTATTGAAAAAAATATTAATAAATTTTGTTTTGATATTATTTGCTTTTATAATTTATTTTTTACAATCCAATTTTTTTAATTGGTTTACAATTGCTGGAGTAATGCCAAATCTTTTTATAATTTATATTTTGTTTATAGGATTATTTGGAAGTAGAACAATGGCATTAGTATATAGTTCTGTATGTGGAATAATTTTAGATTTATTATTTAAAGAAAGAATAGGTGTTAATTTAATAGGATTTGTCCTTGTAGCAATAATAGCAACTCTTTTTGATAAAAATTTTTCTAAAGATAGTAGAATAACAATTATGTTTATGGTAATGGGAGTAACAATATTTTTTGAAATAATAACTTTTTTTATGAATTATATTTTATATTCAATGTATGTAGAAATATGGAGCTTTATAAAAATACTTATAATTGAGGTTATTTATAATATTATATTTACTATAATTATATATCCTTTAATACAAAAATTTGGATATTACATAGAAAATGAATATAAAGGTAATAAAATACTGACAAAATATTTTTAAAGCTTGTTACATGAAAGAAGGTGATGTATTGTCAAAAGGAATAAATAAAAAAAGTATTAATTTTAGATATAATATAATAAGTATATTTACATATATAATAGGTATAATTTTAATTATTAGATTATTTACTTTGCAGATAGTACATGGTTCTGATTATAGAGAAGAATCTAATACTAGATTAACTAGAGAAAGTATATTAGAACCAGCTAGAGGAGATATACTAGACAGATTTGGAAATATCTTAGTAACGTCAAATCAAAAATTTGATTTGGAATTATATAAAAGTAAGATTGATACAAATACTTTAAATGATACAATACTTAAGATAATAGATGTTTTAGAAAAGTATGAAATTAAATATATAGATAATTTTCCAATAAGTATTGAACCATTTGAATATACAATATCTGATGATACATTATCAAATTGGAAAAAGAACAATAATATAGACGAAAATATGAACGCTGAACAAGCCTTTTATCAATTTAAAGAAAAATATAAGATAGAAAATAAAAGTATAGAAGAAATGAGAAAAATCATAGCAATAAGATATGCCATAGTAAAAGAAGGATATAGTAGTACAAAGGCATTAACTATTGCACAAGATATAAATAGAGAGGCAATATCAGAGTTTAGCGAAAATGCAGATGAATTTCCTGGAATTGCTATTACGGTTAGACCAGTAAGATTTTATAAAGAAGGTACTTTAGCATCTCATATTTTAGGATATGCTTCAAAAATAAGTGATGAAGAATATAAAGATAACAAAGATGAATATAGTCAAAATGATATTATAGGAAAAACAGGAATAGAATATGTTTTTGAAAAATATTTAAAAGGAAAAAAGGGAATTAAGCAAATTGATATGGCTGTTGATGGTACTATAACAGCAGAGGTTATTGCAGAAGAAGCGGTAGCTGGTTCAAATGTTGTATTAACAATAGACTCTAAACTTCAAAAAATAACAGAGGAAGCTTTAAAAAATAATATAGAAAAAATAAGAAATGGCGGTTTTGGAAAATCTTATGATGCAAAGGGTGGCTCATGTGTTGTTATGAATGTAAAAAATGGAGAAGTATTAGCAATGGCTAGTTATCCAGATTATAATCCACAATCATTTGCAAATGGTATAAGTAATGAAGAATGGAATAATTACGCAAATAATACATCATATCCATTATTAAATAAAACTATACAAAGTGCCTATGAACCAGGGTCTATCTTTAAAATGGTTACTGCTATTTCTGGATTAGAGTCAGGTAATATTACATTAGCCGAAAGATTAAACGATACAGGAATTTACAAGAAGTATGGAAGTGAATGGAAATGTTGGTACTATACAGATTATCATAGAGGACACGGATATCTTAATGTTGTTGGAGCAATAGAGAAATCTTGTAATTTTTTCTTTTATGAAACGGCAGATAGAATGGGAATAGATACTTTAGACAAATATGCTAAATATTTTGGATTAGGTGTAAAAACTTATATAGAGCTTCCAGGAGAAACAGCAGGTATATTAGCAAGTAAAGAATATGCACAATCTATAGATAAAACATGGAATCCAGGAGATACAATAAATGCTGCAATTGGACAAGGGTATAATAAGTTTACACCTTTACAAATGGCTAAATATATAAGTATGATCGCTAATGGTGGGAATAATATAGATGTTAGTATTATAAAATCAATTCAATCATCTGATGGTACAGAAGTTTCTAGGGACGAAATAAATAATTTTATAAATGATAAGTTTAATATTCAAAATACTGAACAAGAAGAAAACATTATATTGAATACAGATTATTTAAATGCTGTTAAAGAAGGAATGAAGTCTGTTACAAGTGGAGAATCTGGAACAGCTTATGTAAGATTTAAAAATTTTAATATAAAAGTTGGAGGTAAAACTGGTTCAGCAGAAGCAGGAAAAGACCAAAATGATAATGATATAGTAAATGCTTGGTTTGCTGCATTTGCACCTTATGATGATCCTGAAATTGCAGTTGTTGTAATGGTTGAAAATGGTGGACACGGTAATTATACTGCTGAGGCGGTTAGAGATATAATGGCAGAGTACTTTGGTATGAATGTTCAAAATGTTAGTGAAGATATGCAGGCTGTTCCTTATATAGAGAGTATAAGATAATTATTTTAAGTTTTGTTTTTTTATAAATCTATATTTTATAATTAAAAAGCACAACTTAAATATAATTATATATTTTGAATTAAAAAATAAATCTATTTTTATAAAAAAGAAGGGGAAGTTGAAATGAAAAATTATATAAGTATAAATTTAAAAAGAGATAAAATTATAATTAAAATAGCAGAAGATGCAGAACAGAAACAAATTATTTCATCATTAACAAAAAAATTACCAGATTTAAAAAAGTTATATAAAGATGAAAAAACTCCTATACAAATAATGGGAAAAATATTAAAAAATAAAGAAATAGATGAAATACAACAATTAATAAAAGAAAATATAGATGTAGATATAGAATTTGATATGCCTAAAAGTTTAGGATTATCTAGTATAACAAAAACTTTTAATCAAGAAATAAAAATGTCAGAAACAAAATTTCATAGAGCATCTTTAAGATCTGGGCAAAAGATAGAAACAGAAGGTAGTATAGTTATTTTAGGAGATGTAAATTCAGGAGCAGAAGTAATAGCATCTGACAATATAGTTGTATTAGGAAATTTAAGAGGTTTAGCACATGCAGGAGCAAAAGGCAATAAAAATGCTATTATTGCAGCAGGAAGGCTTGATACTGTACAAATAAGAATCTCTAATATTGTTAAAGAGATGAATAGAGATGAAGAACCAATGTATAAAAATGCGTATGTATATATACATAATGACAAAATTATAATTGAATAATTATTATGTGAAAAGTAATAAAAGTAAAATTATATACAACATTTGGTCATCTACATTTTGTTGATACAAAAAGAAAAGTAATCCTAAAATTATTAAATCATCTAAATATATATTAATGCCGAATATTTCCCAAATAGGTTCGTCATAATTAGAATAATTTTGACAATTAATAGTATTACTAATTTGATTAGAATTAGTAATACTATTTTTTTCTGTATTATCTAATGTATTATCTTTACAGTTTGTAGCAGTATTATCATTAGAATAATTGTTTTTGTAATAATTGTTATATTTCTTGTAATGGTTATAATATTGATAATTGTATGGATAATTAAAAAATGGAAAGTTAAACATTATTGTTCTCCTTATTGTTATCTTTCATAATTTCGGCTATTTTAGCAACATTTAATAAATTCATGTAATTATCTAATTGTCCCTTTTTACTATCTCTTAAATATGGTTTTAAAGATTTTAGTAAATTGGCACGAGGGTCATCTTTTGAATTATTCATTTTTCCTATAACAGATGACATTTTCATTATTGTATTCATATCTATATTACTAAAATCAAAGTTATTATTTGAATTTGTATTTTCTTGATTGTTAAATTGTGTGTTATTATTTGTGTTATTGTTTATGTTGTTGTTATTATTGTTATTATTATTGTTTGTTTCTTGTTTTGAACTTGTTTGGTTTGATAGCATTTTTTGAAAGTTTTGTATCATTTCTGGAGAAATGTTTGATATTGCTTCTGATATATTTCCGTTGTCTACCATATTTTTTATGTTTTTCATTGTATTTTCATCAAGATTCATATTATTCATTTATATCACCTCTATTGTAAGTATATTATTATTTTTTTTTAATATGTAATAATAAATATTATATGTTGTTTTTTTTAATTTGTTACTGTGTAAATTTTATAAATTATAAATCTTTAATTGTTGAAATTTTGTCATAAGTGCCATCTGAAAATTAGAGTTAAATATTGTTTGAAATATAAATTGACATGATATTAACATAATTTAATTTGAACTGCAATTTTTTAAACATTTTTTTAACAATTTTTTCTACTTTTACCAAAAAAACATTGAAAAATGACAATTTTTGGTGTATAATCAATAATAGAGAAGTTATGTAAAAGGATTATTTGTAAACGTATAATATAAAATTAATAAAGATTTAATATATATGAATTATATCTTTTACATATTTTTATAATATGAAAATTGCCATAAAATTTGGTATATTATCATACTTGTCTAAAGAATATATTATATATATAAATAAGTAGATACTTTTATATTTTAGGAGGTAATATTTATGAAACAAAAAATTTTAAAAATTATGACAGTAATAATGTTGATTATAACATTAACATTAGCGAATTTTTTATTGCTATGTGTTGATGTAATTTCTTATGCTATTGATGCAACTAATATTGATATGAGTACAAACCATAAAAATGTAGAATTTATGGCTTATTTTGAAGATGAAAAAGGAAATAAAACAACATCTTTAGAAACTGTTATGAATAATAATGATTTAAAATTAAATTTACAAATATCAGTAAAGAAAGAAGGATATTTTAACGGAGCAGTATCCTTAGAAACATCAAATTTTATATTTAATACAGATGTTGTAAATGCTGATATTAAGACAATTTCTGAAAATACCATAAGTTTAAATCAAATAAATGCTGGAGATACCAAAAATATAGAAGTTCCAATAAGTATTATAAGAGATGATAAATTTGATATAAATTTAATTGATTTAGAGAGTAAGATATTAATAAGTGGTATATATAGAGATAGTACAGAAAAAGACATCAATATAAATTCAATAAAAGAGTTGAATTTAACATTAGTTAGCCCATACAAAGATAATATGACAGGTATATTAGAGCAAAAGGTTATAACTAATAAAGTTTTAAATTATGAAGGAAAAGAAAAAAGAATTATACAAATGCAAGTTATTTCTGGATTAGAAGATAATTTATATCCAATAAAATCATCTTTAATTGAAATAACAACTCCTAAAGTTTCAGATAAAAATCCAGAAAATGTTATAGTAAATTCTATGGAAAATTTAATTTCTACAGGAAATGTAATTACAGAGAGTGATTATAACTATAACAAAGACACAGGAATTATAAATATAAATTTAGAAAATAAGATAGAAAATAATAAAATTAATTGGGAAAAAACAGGGAATGACGCTTTTATAGTAACATATATATTTGAGAATATTGATGAGATGCCACAATTAAATTCAAAAATAAGTTCTCAAATAAGTCTTTATGACAAAAATAATACAACTATAAATAGTAATAATAGTATAGAATTGACTAATGAAGAAATAGATTCAGTAGTAACAATAACTAATAAACAAAATGAAGATAATATATATAAAGGAAAATTATATGCTGGAATTTCAAGGGACATTACATATAGTACTTTTATAAATGTAAATTTAGCAAATATCGCTGATAATATTGATATTGTTGAAGAACAGACAGTTATAGAAGGAGAAAATTTACTTTCTAATATAAATACTACATATAAAACTACTAAAGTTAATAAAGAGCAAATGCAAAAAATATTAGGAGAAAACGGTATAATAACAATAATAAATGCTGAAAATGGAAATGAGATATCATCTATTTCTAAAGATAGTGAAACAGATGAGAATGGGTATGTAAATATTATTTATTCTAATGAAATTAAAAAAATAGAAGTGAAAACTACTAAACCTGAAAAATTTGGCAAAATTGAAATAATAAATACAAAGACAATAAGTAATATAGATGCTAATATTGTAAAAAATGCTACAAATATAAAAAGTACTATTACCGGAAAATATTTAAAAGATGATAAAGAAACACAATTACAAGAATATGTTTCAAATATAAATTTAAAGGAAACAACAACTTCAGCGCAATTAGAAATAAATAAAGATACACTATCAGCTATGACTACAAATGAAAATGTTGAAATAAGAGTAATATTACAATCAAAAGATGAAAGTAATGAATTATTTAAGAATCCTGTAATAAGAGTTCAATTACCAGAAAAATTTGAAAATATAGAAATTACATCTATAAAATTACTTTATGAAGATGAGTTAAGGATAACATCTAGTAAATTGGTAGGAACTACAATTGAAATTGCTTTAGAAGGAGAACAAACAAAATATAAAGAAGAAGCAATTGAAGGAGCAATATTAATTATTAATGCAAATTTAACAACAAGTAAGAAAATATCAAGTTCTACAGAACAAATAAATCTTATATATACAAATGAGAATGTAAATAATTATGAGAATGGTTTAGATGTGGGAAAAAGTCAAAAAGATATAAACATTATTTCTTATGCAGGAATTATTACAACAAATAAAATTGCTGATTATGGAATTGAAGTTATAAATAATGAAGGTAATAAAGATGCTAAATTAGCTATAAATGATGAAACAAAAAATATACAAATTAGTAATGAAGTTATAAATAATGTAGGAAATGCAGTAAATAATGTTAATATTATAGGAACATTCCCTACAAAAGATGCTATTGAAAATGTAAACAATATAGATGTTGATATAAATAGTATGATATCTATAAATGGTATAGATCCTCAAAGAGTTAAAACATATTATTCAACTAATTCAAAAGCAACGCAAGATTTAACGAATACTGATAATTTATGGACTGAAAATGTAGAAGATACTAAAAATGTAAAAAGATATTTAGTTACAATTGATAAATTGGAACCTTATGAGCAAGTAGATTTTTCATATAATATGCAGATACCAGAAGGATTGGATTATAATAAAACACTAGAAGAGGGATATGATGTTTACTATGTTAATAGTGAAACTAATGTTGAAGAAAGTGTTGATATAGACAATGTTAAATTAGAAACTGGAAAAGGACCTGTGGTAGATGCAAATCTAAAAGTATATGTTGGTAATGAAGAAATAAAAGATGTAAAAGAAGGTGAAATATTAACATATCAAATTATAGTACAAAATACAGGCTCAGAAGAAAGTACAAATATAAGTGTTCAAGCTAAAGTTCCAGAAAATACTGTTTACGTAGAAGACAATGAAGTAAAATATGAAATGTCTGATGAGGAGTCAGATTTTAATCCATTTAATGAATATAAGGATGTAAAAGATGTTTCATTTAATATAGAAAAATTATTACCAGGAGAAACTGTAACAAAATCATATAAAGTAAAAGTAAATGCAGATGCTGAAGGTAAAACAGTTTCTAATATAGTAACAATAAATTATGGAGAAGTTGGTAAAACATCAAATGAAATTGTTTATACAGTAAAAGGTGCTGATTTTGAATTATCAATGTATGCAGTTGATAATAGCGAGGGAGTACTAAAAAATGATTATTCATATACATATATATTAAATGTTACAAATATTTCAAATGTTAACAAAAAACATATTAAAGTTAATATGAATATACCAGATATAGTTGAATTACAAAATATAACATATATATTAAATGATGAATGTGTTATGGAAGAAAAAAATAACTATATTAATATAGATGAATTAAAAGCAGGAGAAAAAGTTGAAATTGGTATAGTTATAAAAACAAAAAGTGTTACAAGCTCAGAAACACAAAAAGGTATAATTTCGGCACATATAGAAGATGGAGATGTTAAATATAATTCTAATAGCATAGAGTTATTAGTAAAACCTATAAAGGTAGAAACAAATATATCTTCTACAAATAATGATAGCTATGTAAAAGAAGGAGATATAATAGAATATACGGTTACAATGAAGAATGAGGGCGAAGAAACTTTAAATAAAGTATTAGTACAAAATAAAATTTCTAATATGAGTACATTGTTGGAAGTAACTAAAAATGGAGAAATATTAGAAACAGAACAATATTCAGAAGAAGACGAAGTTGAAACAGGAAATAGCGTTATAGGAATATCTGATGAATTAGCTTCTGGTGAACAAGCTGAATATAAATTAAAAACAGCTATCAATAAAATACCTGGAAATGAATCATCATTAGAGATTATTGATTCTATTAGTATATACTCAGATACAACAGAAATAAATAATAAAGAAATAAAGCATATATTAGCTCCAGAACAAGAAATAACAAATAATGATGAAGATAATAATTCCGAAAATAATAATGAAGATAATAATACTCAAAATAATGATGATAGTAATTCACAAAGTAATGTAAACGAAAATAATACAGATAATACAGATATAGCAGAAACTAAACAGTTAAAATCAATTTCTGGTACAGCATGGATTGATGAAGATGAAGATGGAGAGAAAGATAGTAATGAGCAATTATTAAACGACTTAACTGTTAAATTACTTAATACAAAAACAAATACATTTTTAAAGGACACAGATGGTAAAGAAATAACAGTAAAAACAAATCAAAATGGATTTTATAGCTTTGATTCTATTGAAAGAGGCGAATATATAGTAATTTTTGGATATGATTCTGCTAAATATGTATTAACATCTTATGAAAAAGATGGAATTGATAGTAATAATTCTTCAAAAGTTATAAATAAACAAATTTTAGTTAATGGTGAGCAACGTACTGTTGGAGCAACTGAAATAATTAAAATTGAAAATGATAATATTTCAAATATAAATATTGGATTACAAAAAGCTAAAAACTTTGACTTAAAATTAGATAAATATATAAGTAAGGTAATAATACAAAATTCTAAAGGTACAACAACAGATGAATATAAAGATACAACATTTGCTAAGGCAGAAATAGATGCTAAGCTAATGAATTCAACAACAGCGGTTGTAGAATATACAATAAAAGTTACAAATACTGGCGATGCTGATGCGTATGTTAGAAAAATAGCTGATTATATATCAAAAGACTATAAGTTTAGTTCAGATTTAAATAGTGATTGGTATCAATCAGGAAATGCAATATATAATTCAAGTTTATCTAATGAAAAAATAAAACCAGGTGAAAGCAAAGAAGTAAAATTAATTGTTACAAAACAAATGACTGAAAACAATACTGGATTAATAAATAATACAGCAGAAATAGTTGAGAGTTATAATGATTATGGATTAAAAGATAATAATGACAATAATAAAGCATCTGCTGATTTAATATTAAGTATAAAAACAGGACAGATTGTTACAACTTTAGGACTTATATTAGTAACAATAATTATAATTGGTACATTAACATATATTATTGCAAAATATGTTTTAAGAAGAAAATTAATATAGGAAAGGAGGTAAAATATGAATACAATAAGAGAATATAAAAATAAGATATTAATGTTAGTGAGTATTATAGTATTAGTAATTTTATTTACTAAAAATTCAATAGCAGTATCTTTAGGAAGTTCTAGTTCTGGATTACAAAATGTTAAAAATCAAGGAGCAAATGCAGTTGGTAATACTGTAACAGCAAGATATTATGATATGATAACAAGAAGAGATTTATATTGTGTTATGCATAATGTTACTCTTAGGGGAAATGTATTATTTAATGTACAAAGATTTGTAACAATAACAGGAAATACTGCAACAAATGATTTAGGACATACTTATTCTTCTACAGAAAACGGAAAATTAGCATATATTTTAAATAGAGGAGAAGGATATGGACAACAAGGAAATTATTCAACAACTCAAAAATTATTATATAGAACTATAAATGGTTGGTATACTGATGTTGGTTCAAAATTAGGTGTTAATGGTTCAATACGACATTGGCAAAATGATAATATTGCACTTAATTCTAATGAACAATATATAATGAAACAAGCTCAAGATTATGCTAATAATTTAGGAAATGTAGATTCTAAAGAAGAAGGAATTAAAGATAATACTAATACAAATAATATAAAAGTTACAGGATATAATGAAAATAATATAGAATACCTTAGAGTTGGACCATTTAACTGGAGTTATTCTGGAAAATTAACATCTATAAAAGTTTATGGAGATAATAATAGAATAATATCAGGAGTAAAATTCAGTAGATATTCTGGAAATGAAGAAGTATTTTATGATAATACATCAAATATAATTTCAGGAAGGAATTTCTATATCACAATAAGAGCAGATGCAGGATTTACTAAAATAGGGAAAATAGTTGCAACACATAAAAGTACAAATGTAAGTAATGTATATAAAGCTAAATTATGGTTTTTACATACAAACGGTATGCAAGATCTAGTTTTAGTAGATACAAGTACAGATATACAACAACCAAATGAAGTAGATACACCATTTAATTATGATATTCAACTTACAAAAACTATTGAAATTATAAAGAGTGATTCAATAAAGAAAGATAAGAGATTAAGTAATGTAGGTTTCATATTACAAAATAAAGAAACTGGAAAATATGTGCAAAAATCAGGTTCTACATATAATTTTGTAACTAGAAAAGAAAACGCAACAGAATTTATTACTGATAGAAGCGGTAAAATTACAGTAAAAGATTTACCAATAGCAGTATATGTAGCTTATGAAACTATAAATCCAATAAAAGGTTATGAATTAAAAGAAGAAGCAACAGTAATTGGACTTAATGATAAGAATATAACTATAACAAATGATTATAAATTAGGAGAAATAAGCTTAGAGAAAGTAGATAAAAACCATACAGAAATAAAACTTAAAAGTGTAGAATTTACTTTAATTGCAAAAACAGGTAAATATGCTGGAAAATATGTTGGAATAGATTCAAATGGAAATGCAACTTATTCAGATACTGAGGTTATTATAAAAACAGATGAAAATGGAAAGCTTAATATTAAAGAAATATGGGAAGGTAAATATACATTAACAGAAGTAAATAATCCAAATTATGGATATATAATAGACCCAGAAAGTCAAAATATTGAGTTAGAAGTTAAACCTTATGAGGTATCAACAAGACAAATTAAGAATGAACAAGTATATATTAGATTATCAGGATTTATATGGCATGATATAAACGCTGGTAAAAGAACTGAAAGAAATGATTATTACAGAACTGACGGAATACCAAACGAATATGTAGATGATCAAGATCAATCATTTGATGGAATTACAGTAAGATTAAAAAGGATAAGTGATAATTCTATAGTAACTGAAGGATATGCTGATAGAAAAGAATTTACAGATAAAAAACAAGAAACAATATCACAAGAAAGAAACTTATATTCAGAAATAGATGGAGGAGAATATGTTTTTGAATATGTAAGAGTAGAAGAGCTTTCAGATTATTATGTTGAATTTGAATATGATGGTTTAATATATCAATCTGTAGTTACTCATTTAGACCATAATAATGGTTCAAAAGCTGATGATAAAGTTGAAAGAGAAATATTAGATAGAAACTTTGCAACTGTTGATTCAACTGGAGAAAATAGAGTTAATGTAAATAATATATATTCTATTACATATAATCAAACAGTAGACCATGCTACATCTATTAAAGATAGCAGTAGTTGTGTATTACACGCAAAAACAAATGATGCAGAATGTAATATTAATAACTATTTTGTACCAGGACAAACAGAAATAAGATATATAAATTTAGGTTTATATGAAAAACCACAAGCTGATATGGCTTTAGCACAAGATTTACAAAATGTAAATGTAGGAGTAAATGGATATTGGCATATATATAATTATGGTACGAGAAAAGTTGATACTAATGAATCAGATTCATGGAATGTAGGAGTTAAATTTAAAAATGATTATACTGGTTCATATAAAAGAGCTATATATAAAGCAGATATGGAATATGAAACAGAAGACAAAAATAAAGAATTACAAGTATATTTAACTTATAAAATTGCATTAAAAAATGAATCATCTTATATAACAAGGATTAATAATATTGTAGATTATTTTGACAGTAAATATACCTTAGTTTCAGCTGGAACAGGACTAGATAAAAATAATAATATCACTGGAACTATAAACTTTAGAGATATTTCAAACTATAATAATGATTATCAAGTTGGTATTATAGATGTAAATTCTGTAATAGCACCAGGAGAATCACAATACATTTATGTACAATTTAAACTAGACAGACAGGCTGTATTAAATATTATGAACAATAAAGAAACATTATATCATAAGTCAGAAATAAATTCATATACAGTATTTAAAGATTCTAATGGAAATACAGTAGCTGCATTAGATGTAGATTCAGTACCGGGAAATACTAAAATAGAAAATATAGATACTTACGAAGATGATACAGATTCAGCACCTCCTGTACAATTAGAAGTTGCAGCAAATGCAAGAAAAATACAGGGTTCAGTATTTGTTGATAGTACATCAGAAGAACTAAGAATAGGACAAATTAGACAAGGAAATGGTATATTTGATGATGGAGAAAATATAGTTCCAAATGTACAAGTAAAATTACATGAAGAAAATAATTCAATTGATGATATGGAAACAATTACAGATGAAAATGGAAACTTTGAATTTTCAGGATATATTCCAGGAAAATATACTGTGACCTATATATGGGGAGATAAGACATATACAGTACAAAATTATAAAGGAACAATATATGATTCTAGTAGAAATCAAGATGATATGTACTGGTACAAAGATAAAGTCGATGAGAGAAAAACAGATGCTATAGATAACTATGAAACTAGAAAAGCAATTGATGCAGAAGTAGCAAGTGTTACAAATAGCACAATAAATGAGCAAATCAAAGATTTATATGAAAATGGAACAAATCATCCAAATATTACAATAAGTAAAATGGACTCTATGACTCCAATTATGGAATTTGGAGTAGAATATGAAACAACTGTAACAGATGGAACAGATGATAAGCTTGAATTTATTGTTAAAAATATTGACTTTGGAATTGTTGAAAGAGCAAGACAACAACTAGATATGGCAAAAAGAGTAAAATCATTTAAGATTACCTTAGCAAATGGACAGATATTAGTTGATGCTACTGTTGATGAAAATGGTGAGTTGCAAGGAACACACAATAACGTAACATATATGGGACCTTCTGTAAATAATGGATTTGCAGATAGTGGATATATAAAAGCAGAAATTGATAATGAATTATTAGAAGGTGCTACATTAGAAATTGGATATGAAATTAAAGCTATAAATAATAGTGAACTTGATTATATGTCAGAAAAATATTATAAATATGGTATTCAAGAAGGTAATGTAGTAACTCTAACACCAGCAGCAGTTGTTGATTATTTAGATAAGAATTTAGGATTTGAAGCAAATAAAAATCCAGATTGGCAACAAATAAATGTAGATAAATTGAAAGAATTAAAAGCATCTAAAGTTAGCGATGTAGACTTCTTAAATTCTAGAACTATTATATATACAGAAAAAACAGCTACACCATTACAACCAACACAAAATGTATCAGTAGATTTAAATGTTTCTAAGTTATTAACTACTTCAAAAGATTTAACTTTTAGAAATGATGCTGAAACTGTTACTATAACTAAGTGGGGTAGAAATCCAGATAGTGTTACTAATAATCATTTAGGTAGTGTTGTAAGATATTTCCCAATAGATGACGCAGAAGAAGTTCAAGTTACTCCAAGTACAGGTGATGATAAGGGATATGTTTTACCTATAGTTGTTGGTATGTCAGCTTTGATTGTATTAGGTTTTGGAATCGTTGTTATTAAGAGAAAGATTATAGATAATTAGACACAGTCTTGAGAATTAATATTGATATTAAGAGGGAAACTTAGAAATTTGCTAAGTTTCTTTCTTCTTTTAATATAAAAAAATAGTATAATTTTTTAAGCTTTTTGAAAAATTATACTATTTTTATTTTTTATATTCTAGGAAAGTCATCATCGAAGATGATAGACTTTACGTAGAAGATAATTATGCGAAACTTAAATTTTCTTAGCGACATAGGAGCTTTAAAAAATGTTAGTTCCGTTTTTTACATTTTTTAGTTATTATTATCTTATTAAGTGAATACTTAATAAAGTAATGTAAGTGATAAAAAATATTAATATTTATATTTCAAACATTAAAATTGTTCTAAATTTTATTGATTATAAATTTTTAATTTCGTCTATTGTTAATCCTGTTGTTTGGCTTATTGTTTCAATATCAATATTTTTCTTTTTTAAGTTTTTGGCTACTTCTTTTATAGCGTTATTATAGCCATTTCCATATCCTTTATCATAACCAGCTTCTTCAATATCTGCCTGGTCCATTATATATTTTTCTCTTAATTCTGCTAAATATCTTTCATGTTCATCTTGACTTATTTCTTCTAGTACTTGTTT
>CANQTJ010000021.1 GCA_947626705.1 uncultured Clostridia bacterium
TGAACCCTACGAAAATATTTTAAATCTATAAAATCATATTTTAGAATATTAGTTTCTTTGTATTTTTTTAATACAGAAGCAATTAAACTTTTCCATTTGTTTAATTTATGGATTCTTTGCTCTATGCCAATATTTCTAATAACCTGATCTTCTAATGAACTACTTTTATTTTTTATATATTTATAATAACTCTGATTGTAGTCGGAAGTATCTGCATCAAAATTAATGTTTTCTATTTTTACATCAATATAATCATAGTTATATAAATAGTATTCTATTTTTCTAAATGTTGAATTTCTTAGGTTTACCATATAATCTCTGCTCCAACAAAAATTTTTCAATAGAATCTCCTAAAATTTCTTCAATACTGTTAAAGATTAAAATATCTGTATCATCACCATTAATTAATATCAAGAAATATTTATCCTGTTCCTTAAAAAATATGCAATGGTAACCTCTACAGGTAAATTCTAAAACAGATTCTTCATCTTCTGAAATTTCTGATTCTGGTAGTATTTCAGCATCATCTTCATCTGAAATAAGTTCTAGTAGTTCATCTAATTCAATATTTTCAAAATCTTTTATGGTAATATCTTGACAATTAAGAATTGATAATATTTTATCGACAATGTTGGTAACTTCTAAGTCAGTAGAATACCAGCATTTTATTATTGTCTGCATTAAAATTTCTTCATCATACATATTTTTAATTTTAATATCTGGAAAATTCTCAATAGCAGATATTAGTTCTTGATACATATACAAAAATGGAAGAACCTCTTTGGTTTCTTCATCCAATTTATAATATTTTTTTAATATATTTTTCATAATAACCTCCAAAATTTTATTTTTTA
Source organism: uncultured Clostridia bacterium (assembly GCA_947626705.1). Classification (GTDB taxonomy): domain Bacteria; phylum Bacillota; class Clostridia; order TANB77; family CAG-508; genus CAG-269. The sequence continues at coordinate 855 of CANQTJ010000021.1, forward strand.
TTGCAATATAAAGAATCAAAAAAATCAGGGGGATATTCCCTCTGATCGAAACTGAATTTCTTAATATTGCTTGTTGTTTTATTTTTAAATGCTTTATAATTAGCATCCTTTTTTTCTATTTCTCGTAGTCTTTCAGTAACCCAATATAAGATTGCTGCATAATCATTATCATAACTTTTTCCTTTGGCTTGTTTGTATAAACTAAGTTGTTCTATTAACTGATTAGTCATTTCTTCACCATAGGTGTTTAACAAATCAGTATGTTCTCTTTCTGTCATAAAAACCTTCTGTGCAAATTCGATTTTTTCTTCAACTGCTTCGGATTCGTGTGTGTGATCTTTATTATTTTTATTTTTATTATTATTTGTGTCTAGATTTTCCATGTCTTGCTGTTGTGTTATTTCATCTTTTGTGGTGTCATTTTCTGATGTCTTGATGTCAGGTTTTTCGACTACTGGATTTTTTGATTTTTCAAGAAGTTTCTGTTGAGTGTTTTTATAGCAATCCAGTATGTTGTTTTCATTCAATTTATAATAGGTTTTACAAGGAATATCCATTCTTTTCGTTTCAATTAATCCCATTTTTATTAACTTATTAATAGCTCTCCTTTGTTGGTCCTCTGATAATCCTGTCTGATCTTCAATATTTTCTCGAGTAGAATAAAACCATTCGCCATATTTTAATTCATTTCTTTGTTCCCAATAATTATATTCAGAACATAATTCACCTATTAAAATAGCAGCATTGATACCAACAGCTTTGATTAATATTTTATTAGTAATTATAAAATTACTACTTGATAATAAACTTGTAATAATCATTTAAAACACAACCTTTCTATTGATTATTTAATGTATATCTTTCAATGCTTTCATCAGCATCTTTTGCAACTAAAATTATTGCATATAAAAAAAGACTTATATTAGCACCTAATACAAGTCCTATTACTAAACCTAATATAAACATAAATCATCCTCCTAAAATTATAATCTATATAAAAAAACACATCTCAATTTGTAAAAAATAACAAATCGAAATGTGAAAAAAAATACTTAATAATAAATGGTGTCCCCGAGTGGACTCGAACCACCGCTGGACCAGCCTTAGGAGGGCTGCGCTCTATCCAAACTGAGCTACGAGGACATTTTTTCATTTTAATATTAAAATACTAAAATGATTTGATTTTTTTAAAATTGTTATGTTTTTTTTAAAGATAGGGACAGAAATTCGCGACATTTTTGCGACACTTTTCTTTTTTAAAATACTATCCGTTCCTTATTTTATAAGGTTTTTGATTATTCCTACCTAAGAGTTTAGGAAACTCTTAGGAGGCGACTGCTCTATCCTGCTGAGCTATGAGCACATTTTAATTTTCATACATTATTATACACTTAATTATCCTTCTTGTAAATAGAAATTTTCAATAGAAAAAGACCATTACGGTCTTTTTCTATTATTTCAGGCTTCTTTAATAAATCTTATGTCTCTTTGTACAGTTCTTTTACTTACGCCTAATTCCTCTGCAATCTCCTTAGTTGTCAATCCCTCATTTAGGCATTGCTTTATAGCCCTCCGTCTAAGTACTATACGCTGATATTTTTTACTCATAAAATTGCCTCCTAATATGTTTTATAATTATATATTAACATAATTTTATATTTTTTTCAATACCTATTTATCCACTACCTTTTTCTTAATAAGAATTATTCCTACTAATAATACTAAGAAACAACTTATTCCAATTGCATAATAAATTCTAGTTTGTCCTGTTGGTGGAACAATTGTAACAATAGCTGGTGGACGGTTTCTATTATTGTCTGGCTCTTCTGATGGATTAGGATTAGTTGGAGTTCCTGGATTATTTCCATTTTCATCTCCAAAATTTTCATTTCCTGGTGTACCTTTATAGAATCTACCAACATCATTATGTACTTTCAAAAATTCTACTATATTGTCATAAGTCATATCTTTTGCAGTTGAAAGTAATTTACTAGCACCAATATTTATTGTTTTGCTTCCTCCTGGCTCTAATACCATTATATAGTTGTCATCAACATCAACTATAAAGTTGTAATTATTATTTTTTGCTGTACTTGGAGATATTAAACCATTTTGTTCTAATTCTGATGCGTTTCGCCTACTGAATTCGTCACTCACTAATGATAACTCATTATCTAAATAATCAATCAATTGTATTTTAGTTGTTACAATATTATTTTTATCTTCGGCAAAACTATAATATCTAAATGTATTATAATTCTCATCTGAAAGGTTTGTTACTACAATATCATATTTTAATTCTAAGGTTGCACCTTCTATAATTTCATTATCTATTTCTATCTTTAGCTTACCATTTTCTGGATAAGTTGTATAATTCATTTTAGCTAATTGCTCATTATCTGATGGATTACCTTCTATTAAAACTTGTCCATTTGCTAGTATAACCTTAGCATAACTTACTACTTTTGTTACTTCAAAATTTTGTCTTGGTCTTTCTACAATTCCAAACTTAATATTATATTCGTTAGGCAATACATTTCCACTAGCATCATAATTACCATCAACACCACTAGTATTATTTCCTGTATTTGATGTATTAGTATCCATATCTTCAATTGCTATACTCATAACTGGAGTTCTAGCTGTCATAAGATAAATATTAGGCACATCCTCAAATTCATCTCTATTATCATAGGCAGTCTTTTTCTTATAATAAATATCTGCTAGTTCATTATTTATAGCTAGTCTATGTTGATAATCATCAACCGCTACTGATTCATTATTTAAACCTTCATACCAATATCCCTCTTTAGAACCAATTTTCTTTATTACATCTTCTTCTGCATAACTCCAAATATCTCCATTAGCATAATATTCTTTAATTAAATCTTTTACATTCTGGTTTCCAACAATGGTTGACTTATAATCTTGAGTTGTTACTTCTGTTCCATCAATTTTAGTTATTTTCTTTTCTTGTTGCACATTTCCATGTTCATCATATCTTCCATACGTATATTCTAAATAGTATATTCCTGGAACTAGTCCTTCAAATTTATATTCACCATTATTTTCTGTAATCATATAATTTCCTAATTTTTCTCCACGCCCTGAATTATTAATCTTATATAAAGTTACATCATTTCCATCTTTATCTACTAATCTTACTTGTACTGTTTCTACTCCATTTTCTCCATTCTCATATTGTCCATTTCCTATATACTCACCTGTATTATCTTTACTTGTTGTACCACTAGTAACTATTTTATCCTCGAATACCATTCCTGATATAGTCTTTTGATTTTTTGATTTTCTTATAACTAAATCTGGTGCACTATCTATATCATCTTCATAAGTATCAACACTTCCATATATTGAGTTATCTGGTGCTGAGTCCTTATCTATACCCGCATAAGGAGCATTTTCTTTAGATGTTGTATAAGCAAATATTTCTGTAGTATTTGTTTTTGTTTGTAATTCGTTTGTCATTAAATTCACCAATGAACCACGTGACATCTCATAAGTTAAGTATATTTCTAAACAATTTTCTTGGCCTAATTCTAGATATCCATTTGTTTCATATACTTTAGCTCCTCCTTGTTGTCCATTTTCCCTCCATTGATTAACTGCGTTTGTATCATTATTAACCGCATAAAGCTCATAATTTGAATCACAATAATTTCTTAATCTAAATGTATTTGTTAATGAAGATGATTCATTTTTTACAACAATTTTATACGTTACAAATACTCTTAATCTATTCTCATCATTTTCATCAATTATATCTGTATATGCCAAATATGATGGGAAAATTTCTCTAACATAAGATAGGTTTTTATAACCATCAACATATAATTGTCTTGCTTTTACTGAAAATACATCTAATGCTGCATCATATCCTGCATCGCCTTCTATTTTAGGATAATTAATATCTCCTCTCTTTTGATAATTATAAGTATGACTATATCCATTTATTGTCATTTTAATATTATTAAGGTCAGTAGTTATTGCTAAATCTGGTTGTTCTTTTTCATATATACCTAAATTTAAGTTTTCTATTGTTTTCCTTACTCTATTCATTTCAGGTATAAATTTAATTGTATAATTTGCATCTGTTGTACTAGCCATAACTGTAGCACTATTTGTAGGATTTACACTATTTTGAAGTCCTAAACTTTCACCTGTATATTTTGTATTTCCTACTAATGTTGAAGTATGTTCTCCATTAGTATATCTCAAATTAACATTATTCTCTTTTTCTTTTCCATCTGCAATTCCTGTTGTTCCATTATTATTTCTTTTTGCATTTCCCTGAACTGAACTAAACCTTTGATTAATATCATTTCTACTATCAGAATTATCTGATGCTTTTGATGAACCTGCTTTATTCCAATATTCTTGTAAATTATTTGGTAAATCTACTGATGCATATTTTAATCCATTATAGTAAAATTCAATAGAATAGCTAGATATTTCTTCTATTACTATCTTATAACCACCACTTTTTACTTCTTTTATTTCTGGATACTTAGAAGTAGTACCACTCATTTGTGAAGGGAAGAAATATGCTCCGTTATTGTCTGTTTCTGCTTTTGCTATAACATTGTTATCTTTCAATAAATATACTGTAATTCCTTTATATTTACCGCTTCCTAAATCATCTTTAGCTACTCTCCTATCAGAAGTTCCTTCTATATATTCATTATCTCTTACTGTGCTTTTACCATCATGTCCGTCATCCCATACATAACCAGATAAATCTACATACATTTGATTATTTTGAACAAGTTTAGTTGAATTCTTTCCACCAACATTTTTCTCTAATTGAAGATAATCATTATCTTTCAATGATTCTGACTTTGTTTTTACATCATAATATGGTGAATACTCTTCTCCCATAGCATACTCATCTATATAATAAGTATATTTCTCATCTTTTGCCTTATAAACCTCTAAATTGTTAATAACTATTCTACCATTTGAATCAGTTACAAATATAGTTGCATCACTTTCTGTATCAACATAGTCAACATGATATTCTCCATTTGATGCTTTATTCAACTTACTTATAGTAGCTGAACCATTTATTTTGTTAATCTTTTGTCCATTTGAACCAACAAGTTTAATATATTTATATATATTACCATTGTCCTCACCAGCAGAAATTTCTGTTAATCTTACCTTAAATTCTACACCCGCTAAGTTTACTTCTGTACCCCACCAATCAAGAGCTCTTTTATCTACTTTATGGATTTCTAAATTTCCTAAAACTTGTTCATTTTGAACATTAATTTCATTATCTCCTTGACTTACTGTAATTTTAAATATTTTATCCGCATTATTTTTATATCCATAATTACTATTATGAAGTTCTTCAAAAGAATATGTTCCAGTAGGTATATTTTCAATTACTGTTGTTCCATTTGTTACAAAAACAGTTGCTTCTTCTCGACTATCTACATACTCTATATCTTCATACTTATCTATTTTAATAGTTCCATTTGCATAATCTAAATCATTTATTCTTAAATATTGACCATTTGGAGCAGATAATACAAATTCTACATCATTTAAAGTTTCATTATTATCTCCTATCTTCCTTATTCTAGCAGTTCCTGTTTCAATATTTAATATGTCTATCTGAGTATTCATTGAAACGTCAACAATTTTTTCTGTTTCATCTTCTGGTTGGTAATCAACTATATATCCACTTGGTGCATCTACTTCTTTTATAAAATATGTAGAACCTTCAATACTTGTTATAGGTAATCCATCTACTTCTAATATACCATTAGAATCTGTCATAAATGTGTATGGTGTACCTCCACCAAAAGTAACTTTGTTGTCATCATCATCAAAATCTGTAATATATTTTGTTCCATCGTCATCTATACATGCAATATTAAATCCTACATTAGCAACTCTACTACCATGTTGATTTTTCTTAACTATTTTTAATTTTCCATAAGCTTTATTTTCAAATTTAAAGGTTGCACTTTCTCCTGGAGAAATTGTAGTAGTTTGTTTTAAATCGCTTGGATTTTGAGCATCTATATTATATGGTGATGGTGCCCATATTTCTTCTACAGTACAATATATTTTGTCTATCGTTATATTTTCACCAAAATCATAAGATATTTTCTGTACTATAGTTCCATTTTCATTAGTAGATACATCATCGTATGTTTTGGATGTTTCATAATCTTTAGTAGCATCCTCATATTTTGGTGTCAGTGGTTTATGTTGTTCATCCTCTGCATCATCATTTGGCTTCCAACCTACAAATTCTTTATATTTTTCTGTACCACTATAAGTCAAACTTATTTTAAACTTAACACCTTCAATAGGCTCTCCTGTATTTTTATCAACTTTTATTATCTTTAAACTTGAAGGTTCCTGTTTTTCTTTACTATTGTGAAATGCTACTTTTTCTAAAGACGACGACAATGTCACTACTTTTACATAACTACTATTTCTTTCATATCCATCTGGTGCTTTAAGCTCTGCAATTCTATATTGGTGATTTTTCTGTAATCCAGTAACTTTAATTACACCATTACTATTAGTTACCAATTTTGTTTTTTGGCCAGAAAGACCATACTTTGAAAATTCATAAGTTCCATCACCATTCTTATCTGCAATTATATACGATTTATCTCCATTAACTGTTATATCTCTTATTATAAATATTGCCCCTGATAATCGTTGACTAAATGCATCAGATTTTATAATTTCTAATTCTCCATCATCTTTTTCAACTGGATCACCCTCACCACTCCATTTTATTTCTTCATTACTTTCCTTTTTCTTACCTCCATATATTGCTATATTTTGTCCTCCATTTCCTGGATTATAAAGTAATACTATCCTACCTTTATATTTTTCACCCCCTCCAGAAGACTTTAACACAACACTCCAACTTGAATTTTTTGATGTATCATCTGGAAGTTTTATATAAAAAGCTGTTTTAGAAGGTATATTTGTTCCTGAATTTCTTATAAATTTATCATTTTTAACTGTATAATAGTCAGTTACACTAATTTGTTTTCCGTCTACTTTTACAGTTAAGTCATCCATCTTATATCCGCTGAAGACAGCTTTAAATGGTCCTACATACATTTTACCATCTCTTTTTTTTATTTGTGGTTCTTGTTTAGTTTCACCTTTTTCAGCTGATGTATATGAATATTCACTCATTGTTTTTGTTCCAGCTTGTGCAGTTCCTGGATTACTTTTATTTGTAAAAAAAATTAAACAACTATCAGGAAGCAAACTTCTAATATATGTAGAAAAAATATATCTTAATGCCTTTTTCTGTGTAGTTTCGCCTTCAACGCCAGCTGTATATGAATTATATATTGCATAAGATAAATCAGCAACATACTTTTTTTGAGTAGCATTTAATGAAACTTGTTTTCCATCTACAGTTAAATTATCTCCTTCTACATCTATTACTCCTGCTATTCTAAGTGGAGCACTTCGAATAGAAGATTGTGTATGGTACATACAAGTAGCTGAAGTATAATGGATACAATTTCCTCCTATAAATAAATTTTTATATGCTTTTAAGTAATTTATATCTTGATTTAAAAAATCATTTAAATTATTTTTAGCAAAATTAGCTAAATCACCTTCTTTACTTCCTGTAAAATTTGTTTTTCCTTCAGCAAAACTACATTTCATAAATACTGTTATAACACATATAAAAACTGCAACCATTATTAGAATTTTACTTTTAACTTTTTCCAATCAATTTCCCCTCCTTTCTTTTTAATAATAAATATAGCAATTGCAATTAGTACTATCACAATTAATAAAATTGTTAAACAAATTTTTATAGCTCCTGTACTTACTGATATAATTACACTTGCTGAACTAATATCATCCTCATTATTAGCTTTATTACCAGCAATTGAATCTGTATCTGCTACATTTTGGTCATTACTACTTTTAAATATTTCAGCCATATTTGAAGTTAATCCTCCTTGATTTTGCTCTAAAGTTTTTGTCAAAATCAAAGTTAATTGCTTTGTTTCACCAGGCATAATTTTCTGATTATTTAAAGTAACACTATGTAAATCATTATCCGTACCTATATGCCAATCTTTGTTAAGTTCTGAACTAAACTTAAATCCTGATGGTACATAATCTATTATTTCATTTGCATATCCTGGAATTTCTCCTTCATTAGTTACATTTATTGTATACTCAACTACAACTGTTGAACCATTATAATATTTAGACTTCACTTCAACTTTAGCTAATTGCTCATTATTATAGTCATAATTTTTTGTACCCTGTGCATTTTTAACAGTCACCTTTGAAACATATTTATCTAATTTTAAATCAAATATTTGTCTTTTTACCAAACCTATATCTATATTTTCTATATTATCATTTGTAACTTGTATTTTATCTGTAATTCCTACATCTTTTTCTTGTCCATCAATAACTATAGTCTTTGTTATAAAATCAGAATTAATATTTTCACTTATACCAGATTTACGATATTCAGTAATGCTATAATTATCAGCATCATATAAGAATATTACTATATAATTTCCTTGTTTTACTGAAAATCTATATTCTCCATTACTATTAGTAAATTGTGTTAATATATTTCCATTATCGTTCTTTACAAATTCACCTGTTGCTTCATCAATTAATCTAACTTCAATATTTGACATTATTGACTCAGAACTTTCCTTTCTTCCATTATTATTCTCATCTAGCCATGCAATACCTGAAATTGAAAATGTACTTTCATTTGGATTATCCGGATTGTTTGGATTATCTGGATTATTCGGATTATCTGGATTACTTGGATTATTTGGATTATCAGGATTACTTGGGTTATCTGGATCATCTGGATCTGAATCACTTGGGTCATAAGGATTATCTTTTGATTCATCTTCATCAGATACTTTCTCTATATTAAATACCATTTCCTTTGAATCTGTTATTCCATTGTATTCAAGATTAACTATATTAACAGTTTCATATTCATCACTAATCTTTGTTGCATCTATTGTTACATTTATTTGTAATTTTATTGTTGAATTTGCTTTTAAAGTATCCAATAATATTAATTGTCCATCAGCAATATCATTTGTTATATCTGTTATTGTTGCACCATCTATTTTAGTTACTTTATTTACTACAAAAACTTCATCTATTGTATCTACAATACTAACCTCTGTATCTTCATCTGTACTATTCGTAACATTTACTATAATATTAAAAGTATCATTATGTTTAAATTCTGCATCTTCTTTATCTGTACTTTGTTCAATAGTAATATTTTTTCTAATTTGAACAATATTTCTACTTGCTATATTTGATTTATATTCTTTCCCATTTTCTACAATTGCAGAGGAACTTACTAATATTTCTTCATTACTTTTATCTAGTGGCATTTCTTGTATCATTGGATATACAACAATAATTAAATCATCACTTGATAATAATTTATTAATCTTTAGTGAGATTAAATTATTTTGACTATCGTAATCAACATCAGTTATTTTTCCTTCCTCTATATCACTAAAATCTTGATAATAAAAATATATTGCATCTATACTACTTACACTCAAAGCTTCTGTCAATTGTAACTTCATTGTTACATTTTCTATGTCACTACCTTTAATATTTTTTATCTTAAATTGTATTGGTAAAACTTCATTTGGATATACTTGTAACTCTTCTGTATAAGAGTATGCTGTTATAAGTTTAATTTCACCTTGTTCTATATTATTTGTAATAGTACTTTTATATACTTCATTCATATCATCTGCAATTATTGTAATTTCACCATAAGTTACATTATCATTACCTTCTACTTCATTTATAACAACTTGATAAGTTAAATTTACAATTTGTCCACTTTTTAGTTGACCTATAGTTTCAAAGTCTTTAATGCCCGTTTCCCACTCACTATATCTATGTTCAATAAAAGTTTCATCTGAAATTGCTTCATTAAATACTTCTTGTTCAATTAAATCATAAATAACAGCATTTTCTTGATTAACATTAACTTTAATATTATTCAAATCTCTACCTGTTTTATTAGCTATAGTAATAACATTTTTTAAAGTTGCTCCTTCATAAACAGAATCTCCATCTTTTAACTCTTCATTACCTAACATAGTTTTAGTGCTGACTTCTATATTTTCTGTAACTTCATCAACAGTTTCACTTAACAAAGATATACCATAATTATAAGTATTTAATTTTGGACTTTCTGTATTTAAATCAATTTCAAAGGTATTTTCTATATCTTGCCCTTCATACGTACACATTACCTGTTGTTGAATTTTAGTATTTTTGTCATATCCTACGTTTTCTGGTATAGCAAAATTATACTTTAATGAAATAACTTCACCTCTTGGTATATTTTCTATTTCTACTTTATAAGCAATTATATTTTCAATAGAATTTACATCATCAGTCCAATTCTCATTATTATTTGAGTAAGATATTTTTGCATTTGCACCATAAATTTCTATAGGATTTGTTAAATTCAATTTTAAATTTGTGTCTTCTAGATTCTTCTGAACTACTGTTACATTTGTTAAATCTTGTTCATAATTATTTGCTAAAAATATAGTACCTGCTACATTTCTTTCCATATCTTCTGCTTTAATAGAACCTCTTAAAGTTTCGCTATCTACTGTTTCTAAAACATCACCATTTGAATTAAATCCTTCTGCTTTGTTATATACCAATAAACCTTCCTTTGACTGCAATCTAATAGGAAGTCTTTGTTCAAATACTTCTTGTTCTAAATTTTCATTTGTACAACGTAAAATAACTTCAGCATCTTTAGTAGCAATTGTTTTATCAACATCAATACTACCTTTTATATAAAAAATTATACCTTCACTTACATTATAAGAATGAGCAATTTGTTCCCCATTTAACTTTAACCTAACAACTTTATTTCCATTGTCATTTTCTCCAATACTAGCATCTTCTATTTCAAAACCATCAATAAAAATAGGATTTAATCTAGCATTTACATTTAATACTTCCTTTGGAAATTCTATTTCGACACTTGGGTTTTTATATAAATCATATTTCATATCATCCGTTTTTAGGATAACATTAAACTCAACATTATCATTTGTTTGTAATGTTGATAATTTATCAGTACTACTTGTAATTTTCGCAAATAATTCAGGTTCTTTTAATTTAGTTAAACTTTCTGTAACTTTATTTTCAATATTTGTATTTCCATTTAATGTTGCTTGAATTTTTAATGTGTCAAAATTCTTCATTTGCTCCTTAGAATATACATCCTCTTTTAAAACACTCTCATTAATAAGCTCTAATTTGCCTTGATTTTCACAATTAGTTAATTCAAAAATTATATCTCTTTGAGGGTCATAGTTTAAATAAATAGTATCCCCTTCAGTTTGTTCAATAATTTCCCTAGTAATTATACCTAACACGTTACCAGAAATATCTTTTATTTCTAATTTTCCACTATTACCTAAAATATTGTTAATACTCTGTTTATCAACTCTTGTTGAAGTATATAGTAAATTAGCATCATATTCAGAATTATTAGTAAGATATGTTGATGTTCCTTCTTGTAATGTTATTACTTGTGCTATATCTTTATATCTTATATCAATTACTGATTTTGACTCTATTTTTGTTTCTTCTCCATAATATAAATTACCTTTATATAATTCTTCTGGACTACTTATCTCATAATATATTCCTCCATCTATTTCATCAGTTACATTAACAGCTATATCTTTTTCAATAACTGTATTATCATATAATTCTACTCTTGCATTAATTCCAATACTTTTACCAATCATTGAATTATTTTCATCTAAAATATATGTTAATAAGATTTTATCACTTTGATTTTTATTCCACTGTACTTTTCCATCAATCTCTTGATTTAATATATTTATGTCAAACTTTTTTTGTTGTTTATCCCAATTACTCTGAATATCAAAATTATCATTATTTGTGGCATACGTTCCTCTTTTTGCCACTTCAATATTCTTAATATCATCATTTACATCTGTTGATATATTTGTTAACTTAATCGGAAACTTATTTTCTAAAAGTCCACTTGTTATTTCTATTTGCAACAATCTTTGATTTTCACCATTTACATTATAAACCTTATTAGTTACTACTTGTCCTTGCAAATTTAATTCATTTTCTTTCTCATTGTTTAAATATGATGATTTTAATACTAACTGAACTTCTCTATTATTTTTTATTTTTATATCTTTACCATTACCTGTTATATATGAACCTGAAATCTCTATATTAGTTACTCTATTTAATAAATCCAATTCATATTGTTCTTCTTTAATAGGCTCTATACCTAATTCTAATACAACACTTTCTTCTGCATTTATTTGATTTAATTTAATAGTGTTACCATCTATATTATTTATATATTCACTTGTTTCATCTGTTTTTAATATAAAATTACTATCATTAATTACAATTTCTCCATTAAAGTATCCTTCATTTCTAACTTGCAACTCTAAACATAATTTCATATCTTCATCATCAATAACATCTTCATAATATGTATTTTTATTACCAGCATTATCTAAAAAATATGCTGTAAAAAGTACATTTTCATTATTAGTTGCATCTATTGTTTCCAAAGCAAAAGTTATTACTTGCATACCTAACATTAGAAAATCTGCCATTGTTAATACCAATACAGTTGCAATAATTACAAATCCTTTTAAAATTTTTTCTTTAAACTTTTCCATTTTGTTTCCTCCCTACTTTTTTAGCCATTTTACCTTATTTTAATTTTACAAACTTATTTATTTAATTTCAATACACGAAATTTTATATTACAAAAACATCGACATTTTCTGCTTAGGGAAACTATTTTTCTACATTTTTTTCTAAAAAAATTAAATTTTTATTACATTTATATTACACCGTTTTTTTTATTTTAAATTCATTTTTTTAATATACAATATGACTGATGAAAAGAACTAAAAAATTAAATCTTGACATATATGTTATAATAATTTAATAAGGAGGTTACTTATGCAAAAAATACTAAGTAATATGAGAAAAGCAATAGAAGACTATCAAATGATAAATGAAAATGATAAAATAGCATTATGTCTTTCTGGTGGAAAAGACTCTATAACTATGCTTTATGCATTTAAAAATTTACAAATATTTTATCCAAAAAAATATGACATAATAGCAATTAGTATAGATCCTGGATTTGATTTTTTCGACGTGAATTTTTTACAAGATATATGTAATAAATTAGAAATTCCATTATTTGTTGAAAAAAGCCATGCAAAAGAAATTGTATTTGATATAAGAAAAGAAAAAAATCCATGTTCTTTATGTGCTAATCTAAGAAGAGGAATAATAAATTCTATAGCAATAAGAGAAGGATGTAACAAAATTGCTTTAGGTCATAACCAAGATGATGTATTGGAGACATTTCTACTAAATTTATTTTTTGCTGGTAGCATAGGCACTTTTTCTCCAGTAAGTTATATGGATAGATCTGGTATTACTTTAATTCGACCTTTAATATACACACCAGAAAAAGATACAAAACGATTTATAAAAAAGAATAATTTAACTGTTATGCCTAAAGTCTGCCCTATGGATGGAACTTCAAAAAGAGAATATATGAAACAAATTATTATTTCTTTCCAAAAAGATATACCTATGGTTAAAGCAAATCTTTTTGGTGCTATTCAAAGAAATATTCCAGAATGGAAGAAAAAAAATAATAATAATTAGAACTTTATGTAAATTTTTATTTGTATTAAATCTATTAAATTTATCAAATTAATATTATAGATATTTTAAAATTTAAATAAAAATTTCAAGCATTTTTTAGTTTCAATTTTTTAATTTTATAATATTTATTTATGAAAAACACTAAAGAAAAATACAAATATTGCATATAATAAAAATATTATGTAAATTTTTATTATATGCAATTAATTATTATAACTTATATTAAATAATTATTTTTAGTTTAAATCTTATTTTACAATGTTAACCATATCATTTTTTAATTTTTCTAATTTTTCATTTGCTTCTTCATTAGATGTTGCCTTAATACCCATATATAATTTTATTTTTGGTTCTGTACCTGAAGGTCTAACACAACACCAACTATTATTTTCCAACTCATAATATAAAACATTTGATTTTGGAAGTCCAGTTTTAAATTCTTCTCCTGTTGACATATTCTTTATATAATCTCTTTCAATATCTTTGAATACTAAAACTTTATAATCTCCAATTTTTTCTACAGGCGTATTTCTCATATTAGTCATCATTTCTTGTATTTTTTCTGCTCCTTCTGCTCCCTCTAGAACAATTGATACTTGGTCTTCTTTATAATATCCATATTTTTCATAAATATTTATCATTTGATCCCACAAAGTTTCGCCTTTTGATTTATAATAACACGCTGCTTCACACAATGCCATTACTGCGGCAATTCCATCTTTATCTCTTGCATAATCTCCAATTAAACAACCATAACTTTCTTCAAAACCAAATATATATTTATATCCATCTAACTGTTCTTCCTCTTTTTTCATAATAGCACCAATATTTTTAAATCCAGTTAAAACTTCATATAATTTTAAATTATATTCTTTTGCAATAGCTTGTGCTAAATTAGAAGAAACTACGGTTGTAATCATCATTCCTTTTTCAGGTAAAATTCCTTTTTCTTTCATTTGAGAAATTCTATACTCTGCAATTAATAATGCTGACATATTTCCTGTATATGACATATATTCACCTGTTTTTTCATCTTTTGCGTATATACCTAATCTATCTGCATCTGGATCTGTTGCTAAAACAACATCTGCATCTACTTTTTTTGCTAACTCTAATGCTAATTTAAACGCTTTTTTATCTTCTGGATTAGGATAATCAACAGTAGGAAAATTACCATCTGGATTCTTTTGTTCAGGAACTACATAAACATTCTCTAATCCAATTTCTTTTAACAATCTTTCTGCAATAGTATTACCTGTACCATGCAAAGGAGTATAAACTACCTTTAATTTTTTTCCTTGCTCTTTAACTATTTCTTTATTTAATACCAAAGACTTTAAAGTATTAATATATTTGTCATCTATTTCTGTACCAATAATTTTAAGTAAACCTCTATTAATTGCATCTTCTTTAGATATTTCTTTAATCTCACTATATTCTTTAACATTTCTTACTTTTTGAATTATATCTTTATCTCTTGGAGCAACTATTTGTGAACCATCATCCCAATATACCTTATACCCATTATATTTAGGTGGATTATGACTAGCTGTAATCATAATTCCAGATGTACATTTTAATTCTCTAACTGCAAAAGATAATTCTGGAACTGGTCTTAAATTTTCAAATAAATATGTTTTTAT